>JBDTWQ010000068.1:0-15479 GCA_040006595.1 Nitrosospira sp. | reverse complement strand
CTTATCACGCCGGCGATTCAACAGAAATCGATTGGATACTCCGCCGGATAAGCGGACAAAACAAACTGTCGGGTTTCGCGGCGCCACTTTATGTAGTGGGGGTATCGCTAGGTGGCAATGCCTTTCTGAAATGGCTGGGTGAGCAAAGTAAACAAGCTTGTCAGTTAATCGATGGTGCCGTGGCAGTTTCCGTGCCGCTGGATTTGGCCGCTGCGGGGGGCGCTCTGGCATCGGGTTTCAACCTGCTCTATACCCGCCACTTTCTCGATACGCTGAAGCGCAAGGCACTGGAGAAACTCTATCGCTTTCCCCATCTGTTTGACGCTGCCGCAGTGGCTGCATGCACTACGCTATATCAATTCGACAACCTCGTGACTGCACCGCTGCATGGCTTTCGAGATACCGAAGACTATTGGGACCAATCCAGCAGCAAGCCTTGGCTCAGGCACATAGAGGTGCCCACGCTCGTCATCAATGCCTTCAACGATCCTTTCATGCCACCGTCCGCCTTGCCTGGACCGGATGATGTGTCATCGGCGGTCACCCTGGAGTTTACCGAACAGGGAGGGCATGCGGGATTTCTGAATTCGCCGTTTCCCGGCAGACTGACATGGCTGCCGGAAAGAATTATCAGTTTTTTTGGGGAGCAGGTAATTGAGCTGCATCATAATCCGCAAATCAGCTTATCCGGACTCAGAATTTCTTAGACATCTCTTGAAACACTTCTTCAAGTGAGGCCGTGCCCTCGATCAGCAACAAACGGATCGCTTCGCAATTATCCTCCGTCGGCGACGTAAGCCCTGTTGCACGTCGTATGGGGTGACGTTATCGGGCAGCAAAGCTTTCCCGCATGGTATAGAACCCTGCGATCGCTACGCAGACGTTCGATTCTGGCAAGTATTGCCAGCTCATCGTTGCGAATATGGGCGAATTACGAAGCCGCCAGTGTGCGCTGGACGCATCCGAGGGGCAGCGGTGAAAGTTTGGAAGCTTTTCAATTGGTGTAAAATTGAGGTCCGGTTTTTAGTATCCAGTTGACGGTTAAGTCATGGATCGGGCTTGACCGCAGAATTACCCACAATATGACTCCATCTCCCACCTTTGTCCACCTGCGCTTGCACAGCGAGTATTCCATCGTAGATGGCATCGTGCGTGTCGACGATGCGGTGGCAAAGGCGGTGTCCGACAGCATGCCGGCACTGGCGCTCACCGACCTTTCCAACCTTTTCGGCATGGTGAAGTTTTACCAGGCAGCCCGTGACAAGGGCATAAAGCCGATTATCGGCTGCGATGTCTGGATAAGTAACGAAGACGACCGGGACAAACCTGCGCGGATCTTACTGTTGTGCCAGTCCCACGCTGGCTACCTGTTGTTATGCCGGCTGCTATCCCGCGCCTATCGTGAAAATCAGCGCCAGGGCCGAGCTGAAATCAAGAAATCCTGGTTTTCCGAAAATAGAAGCGGGACAGCGGGCCTGATTGCCTTGTCCGGGGCAAATCTCGGCGATGTTGGCCTGATGTTGATGCAGAATAATCTGCTTCAGGCAGAAATGCTGGCACGCGAATGGGCGAACTTATTCCCCAACCGCTTTTATATCGAAGTACAGCGAGTAGGGCATGCCAATGCCGAGATGCTCGTGCAGCGCTCACTGGCGCTGGCATCCACGTTGCATCTGCCGGTGGTGGCGACACAATCGGTGCAGTTCTTGAATCCTGACGATTACAAGGCGCATGAGGCACGGGTGTGCATCGCCGAAGGTTATGTACTGGGTGACCGCCGCCGCCCGAAGCACTGCACCGAAGAGCAGTATTTTAAAACGCAGGCGGAAATGGCGGAATTATTCGCCGACATCCCGGCGGCGCTCGCCAACACCGTGGAGCTCGCCAAGCGCTGTAATCTCATGCTGGAACTGGGGGTCAATCGCCTCCCATTATTTCCTACCCCCAACAATCAGAGCCTGGAGCTCTATCTGCGTGCTCAGGCAGAGGCGGGTCTGGAAGAACGTATGAAAACGCTTTTTCCCGACACCGCCGAGCGTAATGCGCAGATGCCAAAATATCGCGCTCGGCTGGATTTCGAGGCTACCACCATCGTACAGATGGGGTTTGCCGGTTATTTTCTCATCGTCGCCGATTTCATCAACTGGGCTAAGCACAATAATGTACCGGTAGGACCAGGCCGAGGCTCTGGCGCGGGCTCACTGGTCGCTTATTCTCTGGGTATTACAGACCTCGATCCGCTTCGTTACGATTTGCTGTTTGAGCGCTTCCTTAATCCGGAGCGGGTTTCCATGCCTGACTTCGATATTGATTTTTGCCAGGACGGCCGTGAACACGTAATCGACTATGTAAAACAGAAGTATGGTGCCGAAAGTGTTTCCCAGATTGCCACGTTCGGCACAATGGCGGCAAAAGCGGTGGTGCGAGATGTTGGGCGGGTACTGGACTTGCCCTACAACTTTGTCGATCAGTTGGCGAAGCTGGTGCCGTTTGAGCTCGGCATGACGCTGAAAAAAGCGCGTGCGGATGAACCGCAACTGAATCAGCGCGCCCAAACAGAGGAAGAGGTACGTAATCTGCTGGAACTGGCCGAACGCCTCGAAGGGCTTACGCGCAACGTCGGCATGCATGCCGGCGGCGTGCTGATCGCGTCGGGAAAGATTACCGATTTCTGCCCGGTTTATTGTACGGACCCGGGTGATTCAGTAATAAGTCAGCTCGACAAGGATGATGTAGAGAAAATCGGCCTGGTGAAATTTGACTTCCTGGGCTTGCGGACGTTGACCATTCTCGATTGGACCGTCAGATACATCAGGCAGCGAAATTCCGAAGCTGCAGAACGGAACGCAGAGGTTGCCGAACCCGAAAACCCAAAGCCGGAAACCTTTTCTTTGGAAAATCTCCCGCTGGATGATCCCGCCACATATGCGCTGTTGCGGCAGGGCAACGCCGTAGGAGTATTCCAGTTCGAATCACGCGGCATGAAGGATCTATTGCAGAAGGCGAGGCCCGACTGTTTTGAGGACATCATCGCGCTTGTGGCATTGTACCGTCCGGGCCCGATGGCCCTGATTCCCGAATTTACCGAACGCAAGCACGGCAAGCGCGTGGAATATCTCGATCCACGCTTGCAACCCATACTTGAACCCACTTACGGCGTGATGATTTACCAGGAGCAGGTGATGCAAATCGCTCAGGTGATAGGGGGGTATAGTCTCGGCAGCGCCGATCTGCTGCGGCGGGCAATGGGTAAGAAAAAGGTTGAAGAAATGGCGCTGCAGCGCGATATTTTTGTTGCGGGCGCCACCAGGAACGGGCTGACAGAGCGTAATGCGGTGGAACTCTTCGATCTGATGGAAAAATTTGCGGGCTACGGTTTCAACAAATCGCACGCGGCGGCGTATGCCTTGATCGCATTCCAGACCGCCTACCTCAAGGCGCATCATCCCGCTGAGTTCATGGCCGCAACCCTCTCCGCCGACATGGATGATACGGACAAGGTGCATGCGTTTTTTGAAGATAGCATTGCCAATGGTCTTACCATCCTGCCGCCGGACATTAATCTGTCCAGTCATCGTTTTGTTCCTGTAGACCAGAAAACCATACGATATGGCTTAGGGGCGGTGAAAGGAACAGGGGAATCTGCGATTGCAGCGATCATCAAGGCACGTGATCAGGGGGGACCTTACACTGACCTGTTCGATTTCTGCCGGCGGGCGGACAAACGCATTGTCAACCGCCGCGTGGTCGAATCACTCATCCGTGCCGGTGCGTTTGATCCCGTCAGCTGTCATCGGGCAGGCCTGCTGGCATCGGTGGGCATCGCACTCGAATCTGCGGAACAGGCAGGCCGCGCAGTCAATCAGGTGAGTTTGTTTGGCGAGGGTGACGACCCGATGGAGCAATCGAGTTTGATTAACGTGCCGTCGTGGGCAGATAAGGAAAGGCTGAAAAACGAAAAAATGGCACTGGGGTTCTATTTGAGCGGCCACCCCTTCAATGACTATGCGGAAGACCTGAAAGATTTCGTACGCACACGATTGAATCGATTGAATCCCCAGCGGGAGCCGCAGCTTCTGGCAGGAATCGTCTACGCCATGCGCACGCAAATGACCCGGCGCGGAAAAATGGGAATCATCGTGTTGGATGACGGCAGCGCCCGGGTGGAGGTCGTGGTATACAGCGAGCTATTCGAGTCTGTCCGTGGGCGGCTGAAGGAAGACCAGCTGCTTTTGGTAGAAGCCAGGATAAACAGTAGAAGGGGTGACGAGGAGAATGGCGATGAGCTACGCATTTCCGCCGATCAACTCTATAATCTGGACAGCGCTCGTTCACGCTACGCCAAGCGCATGGAGCTCTACTGCAATGGACAATCGAACGCTGTCAAACTGAAAGAACTACTTGCGCCTTATCGCAGCGACACCCATGTCGGCCAGGGGGATAGTGGTCAACGCAGCAATTGCTATTGCCCGGTGTCAGTCGTTTATCGCAACCAGGGCGCGGTTTGCAAACTGGAGCTGGGGGAGGCGTGGCGCGTGAGCCTGCAGGATAATCTGTTGCAGTCCTTGTCAGTGTATTTCAAGACTGAGAATGTCAAAATCATTTACTGATGTGTTGGAACATCTCTGAATCCGTCTTCGTTTTTTGATGGCGTAAGCGCGACCGCAGCTTGACCGTAAAGATGAGTAGCTCTACTATGTTCGTGCTCTTTTCAACTATTTTTTCTCATGGGTAGATCGCCCGGAGTAACTGGTAAACAAAAAAAGGCAAAAAATGGAACCCAATACCACAACCATTGCCTCAGGTCTGCAGAAGGTAAAAACCCGTATCAAGGAGATTGCAGACAAAGTTGGCCGGCAACCCGAAGCCATTACACTTTTAGCTGCAAGCAAAACCAATCCTGCCGAGTGCTTGCGCGAAGCCTTTGCCGCCGGGCAGACTATTTTCGGAGAGAACTATCTTCAGGAGGCATTGGGGAAAATCCCGATGCTTAGCGATTTACCCATTGAATGGCATTTCATCGGCCCCATACAGAGCAATAAAACAAGACGCATAGCGGAGAACTTTGCGTGGGTACATAGTGTGGACAGAAAAAAGATTGCCGACCGTTTGTCAAAGGACAGACCCGAATCGTTGCCACCCCTTCAGATATGCCTGCAAGTAAACGTAAGCGGAGAGGATAGCAAGAGCGGCGTGGCACCGCAGGAGGCCGCCGACTTGGCAGCGTATGTTGTCACATTACCCCGCCTAAAACTACGAGGGGTGATGGCCATTCCCGAGCTTACTAAAGCCACCGCCCTGCAACGTAGCCAGTTCCGCATGCTGAGGGAAGTCTACGATCATCTCAAGCAGGCTGGCTATGATCTTGACACGATCTCGATGGGCATGTCCGAGGATCTGGATATCGCCATCGAAGAAGGCGCGACCATGGTCCGCGTCGGTACGGCAATTTTTGGGCCGAGACGCTACCCTATCCCCGAGGAGCTTGCTGCGCGGCAAGGGAACCTCTGAATAGCTCCCCCGATTTTGCCAGCAGCGCGCTTCGCGGAGAACCTCAGAGGTTTCCAAGAGCAAGGTACTTTTCGTGCAACTGCACTGTAGTCTCAACAATGTCCGGATTAAGGATGATACAGTCCACCGGACATACTTCCACACATTGTGAAACTTCATGATGCCCCACGCATTCGGTGCAAAGGTCAGGGTCTATTACATAGATTTCTTCGCCCTGCGAAATGGCATCGTTAGGACACTCCGGTTCGCATACATCGCAGTTGATGCATTCATCAGTGATCATTAAGGCCATATTAACCTCAAAAATTATCCTTCGATTTTCATCCGGAGCTGCGCGGCAACCAGAGGATGCACAAACTTGTCTACGCTCCCGCCCAGCAGCGCAATTTCTCGCACAATAGTGGCGGAAATAAACATGTACTGTTCCGATGGTGTCATGAATACGGTTTCAATCCCGGGATTTATGCTGCGGTTCATTCCGGCCATCTGAAATTCATATTCGAAATCAGATACTGCGCGCAAACCGCGCAAGATTACCCTTGCGTTCTGCTGCTGCGAGAATTCCATCAAAAGACCCGAAAAAGCCATTACCTCGACATTGCGGCAATCTGCAAGCACCTGCCGCACCATGTCCACTCGCTCATTCTGAGTAAAAGAGGGTTTCTTGCCACTGCTCACAGCTACCGCAACCACTACCCGGTCGAACAGCTGTGAGGCACGCCGTACCAAATCCTCATGCCCACGTGTAATGGGATCGAAGGTACCAGGATATATCGCTTTATCCATTCTTCCCGGATTTTAATAGTTGGTAACACACCTTGCCTGCGTATCCTTTGCGCCAGACCAGCCAGTCCGTACCAGCCTCAACAAAATTATCATTTTCCATATAAACCAGTCCGTCTTCAGCAAGGTGTAAAGGAAGTAAAGACAGCACTTGAGGTAGCAAGCCCAGCCGATAGGGTGGATCAAGAAAAATTACGTCGAACAACTGTCGATCAGAATCCATGAATTTTAACGCATCCAGTGCCGCCAATTGGATTTGCTTTGCACCCAGTTTTTGCGAGTTGATTTTCAGCGCCTTTACTACTTCCGGGTTGGATTCGACCATCACTACCCGCTCCGCCCCTCGGGATGCAGCCTCGAAGCCCATTGCTCCGCTGCCCGCAAACAGATCCAGACAGGTCTTGCCGCTCATATCCTGTCCCAACCAGTTGAATACGGTTTCACGTACCCGATCCGGCGTCGGACGCAGATCTGCCCCACCGGGAAAAGTAATGATGCGGCTACGCCATTCGCCGCCGACGATACGGACTTTGTTTCTCATCATAGGCGCATGAAGAGTAACTTTTTTATTTTTTTTCCAAAGCCCCTACCACAACGGCCACCATCCCTTCAGGTTTGATACGCCGCTGAAAAGCATCCCTGATCTGAGCAACAGTTACGCTGCCCACTGCTTTCAGGTAGTCATCCAAATAGGTAAGGGGCAGACTGTAAAAACCGATCACGGCGAGATATCCGAGAATTTTTTTGTTACTGTCAATGCGCAACGGAAAACTGCCGATAATATTTTGTTTGGCTTCCACAAGCTCCTTTTCTGTTGGACCCCCCGCGACAAAATCAGCCAGAATTTTCCGGGTCAGCGTGAGCGCTTCTTCTGACTGCTCTTTCCTGGTTTGCAAGCTGATTTCGAACGGCCCTTCCTTTCTGAGTGGAGAAAAATGGCTATGAACACTATAAGCCAGCCCACGTTTCTGGCGGATTTCTTCCATCAGGCGGGACGTGAATCCGCCACCGCCAAATATGTAATTGCCGACGAGTAGTGGAAAATAATCGGGGTCGTCGCGACGCAGTCCCGGATAGGCAAGCAGAATATGGCTCTGCGTGGCAGGGTGGACAATTCTTTTGGTTTCTGCGACCGGCACCGTCACCGCCGGCAAAATGTCAACAGACTTGCTTTGCGGCAGCTCCTTTGTTAACGATTCAGCGATAACCGCCGCTTCTGCACGGCTTAGATCGCCCATGATAGACACCACCGCATCGGCGGCAGAATAGTGGGATCGATAGAAATCGATCAGATCTTCGCGTCGCAATGCACTCACGCTCTCAATCTCGCCCGAACCACGTAGTCCGTAAGGATGGCTGCCGTAGAGCATTTTCATTAATACACGATCGGCAATATTGTCTGGCTTGGTATCGGCTTCTCTCAGCCCGGCGATCACCCGCGCCTGTTCCCGCTCCAGCACGCTTGCGGAAAATTCAGGGTGCTGGATGACGCGGCCGAATATGTCGAGTGCCTGCTTGCGTTCCCGTGCGCTGCTCAAAGTGCGTAGCGTAACGCCCGCGCGATCCTGATCAAAGTGAGCCCCAAGTTGAGCACCGACATCGGCAACTGCTTTGGCAATCTGGTCTTCGGATAGACCTCCCGCGCCAAGATTAAGCAGATGCAGAGCCAGGCCAGCACGGCCGGACTTCTCCGGTGTGTCGGTGCTGCTACCTGCGCTGAAATCCACGCTGACATCAAGTATGGGCAGATCGCGGCTTTCGATGAAATATACTTGGGCGCCGGAAGGCGTGTGCCAGTGTTGGATCGGCAGGGTGGCAAAAGTCCATTGGGAATAAGTGCCCAAAAGCAGGATAAATACGAAGCGCATCACTTGCATCGGAACCTCTCTGGCGTTTCTAAAAGGCGCTTCTCAAATTCAAAGATCTAATCAAATTCATGTGGCGGTTGAGTATAACGTGTGGTGATAAGATTCATATTTTGGAGTTGTCTAGTCAATTCAATTAGCCAGGCACCGAGCAGCGGGTAAGGAGGGGGGAAATCAAGATCCCGTGGCTGTGTGTTTCAATGCCGCGATCCAGGGGGCGCTGCGAAGGGAGCTTTCTGTTCCAGCGGCTGCGGGTCGAGTATCGCAACAGTCAGACTATCATCCTTTAAATATTTTTTTGCCACGTCGCGCACCTGTTCGGCGGTAACGGCTTGAAGTTTTTTCAACATCGTATCCACATCACGATAAGACAATCCGATACTTTCCAGCTGGCCGATCTGCATTGCCTGATAAGCCATTGAATCGAGCTGAAATACATGACCGGCCACGACCTGAGCCTTGACACGCGCAAGCTCCTCTTCGGTCACACCGTCACGCACGAGTTTTTCCACTTCACCGCGCAAGGCGGCCTCCAGATCAGCTACTGTTCTGCCTTCACTGGGTGTGCCGTCGAGATAAAACATACCAGGACCGCGCGCAGTGGAATCGTAGCCGGCACCCGCAGAACTGGCAATGCGTCGCTCTCGCACCAGCTCCTTGTTAAGCCGCGCGGACTCGTTGCCATCCATCACCCCTGCCAGCATTTCCAGAGCATAAGGCTCCCAATCTGTGGCGGGATTACGCAATACCGGCGCATGATAACCCATCGCGAGGTATGGCAGCCGCGCTGGCGCTTTTACCGTAATTCGCTTGATCCCGACTTGCAACGGCTCAGTCTGCGGCTTGCGTTTATCCAAAGGCAATAGGGGGCGCGACTTGATCTGACCATAATACTTTTGTGCCAAAACGAATACTTCCTTTGGGTTTACGTCGCCCACCACCACTAGCACGGCGTTGTTCGGCGCGTACCAGCGGTCATACCACTCTTTCGCGTCGTTAACATTCATATTATCCAGATCGTTCATCCAACCTATAACCGGACGTCGGTATGGATGGGATTGATAGGCCGTTGCCGTCATTTTCTCATGTACTAGCGCGCGGGGTTGGTCATCGGTGCGCAATCGCCGTTCTTCCATCACTACTTTGATTTCTTTGGCGAACTCGTCTTCTGTCAATACCAGATTGCGCATCCGGTCGGACTCCAGTTCCATCGCCAGCGGCAGTCTGGATTTTTGTAGTTGCTGGAAATAGGCAGTGTAGTCACGGCTCGTGAACGCGTTTTCGCGTCCGCCTGCCGCTGCGATGCGCCTGGAAAATTCACCACCAGGAACTTTTTTCGTGCCTTTGAACATCATATGCTCCAACACATGGGCTACCCCGGTGGCACCGTTCAATTCATCAATGCTGCCTGCCTTGTACCAGATTTGCGAGATTACCACCGGCGAGCGATGGTCCTCCTTGACGACCAACTTAAGGCCGTTGCCGAGTGAGTACTCGTTTGAGGCGAAAGCTCCGGACGAAATCAGCGAAACCAGCGCTACCGCAATTGCCTTCAAGCCATAAGAAAGATCGGTAACGCGACGATAAAGTCTCATTTTTTTAATAACCTAAATCTGAGTAAACGGAATAAAATTCTGCCTGCAGTTCCAGCCATGAATTTCGACTAATATTGATAGCCTAACAGAATGCCAAGTTTCTTCAAATCCAAAAATAGCTCTACGCCTGCAGAGACCACATCCTCGAATTGGACAACCAGAGTTAGACAAGGCCTTTCCCGGACGCGAGATAATCTGGGCAAGCGGCTTTCCGGCTTGCTCGGCGGCGGCAAGATAGACGAAGCACTTTACGAGGAACTGGAAACCATACTTCTCACAGCTGATGCTGGCGTAAATGCTACTGCCTGGTTGCTGGACGAATTACGCAGGCAAGTCAAAAGCAATGGTCTCACCGACGCGACGCAACTCAAAGGCGCATTACAGGAAGCGCTTGTCGCCTTGCTTGCGCCGCTGGCACAGCCTTTGAATACCGACGCATATAAACCCTTCATCATCATGCTAACCGGCGTGAACGGAGCGGGCAAGACCACCTCAATCGGCAAACTTGCCAATCATTTTCAGCTACAAGGGAAAACCGTCTTGCTCGCTGCTGGTGATACTTTTCGCGCCGCCGCACGCGAGCAACTCATGGCTTGGGGTGAGCGTAATGGTGTAGCCGTCATCGCGCAGGATAGCAATGCTCAGCAAAAAGGGGATCCCGCGGCGGTGATATTCGATGCAGTTAACGCCGCGAAAGCGCGCGGCATAGATATCGTACTGGCGGACACCGCTGGGCGACTGGCTACACAACTACATCTGATGGAGGAAATTAAAAAGGTAAAACGTGTTATTGCTAAAGCTGAACAGAGTGCGCCTCATGAGGTGCTGCTGGTGCTCGACGCCAACACAGGGCAGAATGCGGTCAATCAGGTGCAGGCCTTCGACGACGCACTCGGCCTCACCGGTCTCATAATCACCAAACTCGATGGTACCGCCAAAGGGGGGGTAATCGCCGCTATAGCCAAGCAGCGCCAGCAAAAACCGCCATTACCCATCCGCTTCATTGGCATGGGCGAGGGCATCGATGATTTGAGACCGTTCGACGCGAATGAATTTGTTGAGGCGCTGTTTGATTGAGACAGCCGCTCGACTCAATTCCATTACGGGTTTTCAGTTCTGCCTTTGCGTTCTCTCGAAGGGTTAAAATGAATCCTTCCCGATAAAAGATTTTTTTAATGATCAGCTTTAGTCAAGTCTGCAAACGTTACCCCAACGGCTTCGATGCGCTCAAGAATATCGGCTTTACCCTTGAGGCAGGGGAGATGGCCTTGATTACCGGACATTCGGGAGCGGGAAAGAGTACGCTGCTGAGGCTCATTGCTGCGATCGAACGTCCGAGTTCCGGCAGCATTATCGTCAACGGACAGAATGTCAGCGCGATTAAGAGCGGCGCAATCCCATTTTTACGGCGCAATCTCGGCATGGTTTTTCAGGATCAAAAGATCCTGTTCGACCGTACTGTGTTTGACAACGTATTGCTGCCTCTGCAAATCAGCGGTTTTGGCTCCAGGGCAGCAACCGGACGAGTGCGCGCCGCGCTCGACAAGGTGGGATTGCTGGACAGGGAGAAAGCACGTCCCATTACGCTCTCCGGCGGTGAGCAGCAACGCCTGTGCATTGCTCGCGCGATAGTAAATCGTCCCTCCATACTGATCGCCGATGAACCAACCAGCAATCTTGATGCTGATTACGCTAGAGACATCATGGGCATGTTCAAATCATTTCATCAAGTGGGCGTAACCGTTCTAATTGCGACCCATGATGTGGAATTGCTGGGCAGCACACGTCTGCGTATTTTTGAACTCAATCACGGTCAATTGGCAGCATGAGCGTGTGGTTTTCTCATCACTCATACGCCTTTGTCCTGGCACTTAAACGGCTGGCAGGAGCGCCAATCGGGAACCTGCTCAGCATCATCGTGATCGGGATCGCCTTCAGCCTGCCTGCTGGAATTTACATACTGCTGGAAAATCTCCAGGCTTTCTCGGGACAGGTTTCAGGAGCGCCGCAATTAAGCCTGTTTATGAAGCTGGATGCAAACACGGAGGAGGTAGAGCAAATTGAATCGCGCTTGAAACAGCACCCGCAGGTAGCGAGCTTCGATTTTATTTCCAGAGACAGCGCCCTCGAGCAGTTAAAGCAAGGCAGTGGACTGGCGGACGTGATGGATAGTCTTGAACAAAACCCGCTACCCGATGCTTTCCTGATTAATGCCATGAGTCTCTCGCCCGGAGCACTGGAAGCATTACGTACGGAGCTGCAGGGCTGGTCCAAGGTCGAATATGTGCAGCTCGACTCAGCTTGGGCCAAACGGCTGGACGCGTTGCTCAAACTGGGCCGATTGGCAGTGTTAATGCTTGCCGCGCTGCTGGGTTTCGCGCTGGTGGCCGTCACATTCAATACCATACGCCTACAAATTCTTACAAAGAGGGATGAAATAGAGGTGTCCAAGTTGATCGGTGCGACCAACGGCTTCATCCGCCGTCCTTTCCTATATTTTGGTGCAATTCAGGGAATGGCGGGAGGGGTTGCGGCGTGGCTCATTATCTTTCTCGGAGTTCACCTGATAGGTGATGAACTGACGGATCTGATGCAGTTATATGAAATCAATTTGCGTCTGTACCATCTTTCCCCTGAAGACAGTGTGAGTTTGCTGTTATTCTCCGCATGCCTGGGGTGGGCAGGAGCGTGGTTATCGGTCGCAAACCATCTCTGGCAAATAGAACCAAGATAATTCAGTAGCTTACCTTCCAGTGCGCTACCTCTACGGGGAACTTTCCGAATTATTGACTCTCTTATCAGTAAGGTTAATTTTGTAGTGCACCAAAGGAGAACACATGACTTTCGCTTTAACCGTACCCTCACCTGGCGGTAGCATTGAAAGCTATATTCAATCTGCCAATCGCTTTCCCATTCTTTCTCAGGAAGAAGAAATCCGCTTGGCGCGATCTCTGCGAGATGAGGATAATATAGATGCGGCCCGTCAACTAGTGTTGTCGCATTTGCGGGTAGTAGTTGCGATTGCTCGCGGTTACAAGGGCTATGGTCTGCCCCAGGCTGATCTGATTCAAGAGGGAAACGTTGGGCTGATGAAAGCGGTCAAACGTTATGATCCTGAACGTGGCGTAAGACTGGTTTCGTTCGCAGTGCACTGGATCAAGGCCGAAATCCATGAATTCATATTACGTAACTGGCGGTTGGTAAAAATCGCCACTACCAAGGCGCAACGCAAATTGTTCTTTAATCTGCGCAGTATGAAGTCCGCTCTGGATACCATGAATCCTGCAGAAATCAATGCGATAGCCAAACAGTTGGGCGTCAAAGCTGAGGAAGTAGTGGAAATGGAGACCCGCTTCAACGGACGCGACATCTCGCTTGAGCCTTTGTCTGAAGACGATGATGAGACGTTCAGTCCGATTGCTTATCTTACCGACGGCTCAGAACCTCCACAATTGCTGGAGGCCGAACAAACCAGCCGCTTGCGCGGCGAAGGACTGGAGCAAGCGCTAGCCAGCCTGGATGCGCGTAGCCGCCGCATTATCGAGGCACGCTGGTTGCGCGAAAAAGATACTGCAACGCTGCATGACCTTGCTGACGAATGGGGCGTGTCCGCCGAGCGCATCCGTCAGATTGAAGTCAAAGCAATGCAGAAAATGCGGGGAGCGATGGTTGCCACCGCATAAAATAGGCGCAAGCTACGAAAATTGATATCCACTCAAAAAACTGACCATAATTTTCTTCGTGAACTGGCAGCTCCCCTAAAATGCTACATGCGAGTAGCTGGGTTAAGAGCTAGCGTTAGTACATCAGAAATATCACTATTACGCCGGACTGCTTTCCGCCCACTGTTCCGGCGTCAGGGTTTTCATGGATAACGCATGAATTTCCTGCTTCATCCTGTCACCGAGTGCACGGTAGACTAATTGGTGCTGCTGCACTCTATTCTTGCCGCGGAATTCAGCGCTGACAATGATGGCGTCGAAATGACGGCCATCTTCGCCCTCCACATGCACCAACTCGCATGGCATGGAGGTCTCAATGTGATTTTTTATACTTTCCGATGTAATCATTTTTTTCCTTTATGTTAACGACCTTCAATAGATAAACGATTCGTTCGATATCGAATTTACCTGCTGAGGATTGCCTGTCGTTAGCTGGGCAACGCCTGCGTCGGGCAACCTGGGATCTATGCCATCTGGATAAATTCGGAAACACCATACAATTGAGCAAGGCCTTTCAGATTTTGTGGCGTGTTGGCAAAACATATCCGGTAGTTACGCCGGTCAGCTTCGCGCTGCCATTCCAGCAACATGCAGACGGCCGAGGAGTCTACTTCGGTTACTTGTGTTAAATCTATTACCAGATTCTCGCGGTCAAACAGAGCAATGCCTCGAGCCATCACCGCAACGACGTTATTTATGGTTACTGATCCTCCGACGCTCAGCTTACCGCCATCGGACAGAACCACTTCAGCGGTCACTGGGTTACTGGGCCGCATCAGCCTTTTTATCGCCAGCTATCAGCGCACGATTTTTGTCCGCCAGTGTTTTAAGCAATTTCTCCACCCCACCATCGTGAACCTGACTATTGAAAGTGCTGCGGTAATTGGTTACCAAGCTTACTCCCGCTACCGTCACATCGTAAACTTTCCACCCGTCATTGGTTTTTTCCATGCTGTAATCGATAGGTACGGGCTGTTGACCCTGACCTTGTATCACCTGAGTTTTTACCGTGGTATCGCTATTGTCCGCCTTGGCTTTCAGCGGTTCAACCTTGATAGTATGGTCACGATAGGTAGTCAGCGCATTGGAATAAGTACGCACCAGCAGGGTACGGAATTCTTTCACCAATTGCTGCTGTTGCTCAGGCGCAGCCTTGGACCAGTTCTTGCCCATCGCAAGCCGGGTCATACGTGTAAAGTCGAAATGAGGCAGTATCTTGGCTTCCACCAAATCGAGAATCTTGGCTGTATTGCCTGCCCGGATATCCTTGTCTTGCCTGACGATGGCAAGCACCTCCTGGGCTGTGTTATCCACCAGAGTATCGGGACTGACTTCCATTGCCCATGTGGGAAGCGCAAGCAACCACGCCGCCAGCAATACGGAGATTTCAAAATATTTTTTCATGAGCTCCTCGCTAAAATTATTTAAAATGTACAGCAAAAACGCAATGGGTACCCGCGAAATTACAGTTATTTCTTATTATTATTTCCGCTCCCCATCTCCCTCTGATGCCTTGTTGAATAGAAACCGCCCGATCATATCCTCGAGAACTATTGCCGAATTTGTTTTCATGATTTTGTCGCCACTCTTCAGCAAGGCTTCGTCGCCGCCCGCCGCCAGACCAATGTATTGCTCGCCTAAAAGGCCTGCTGTGAGAATACTGGCAAAAGTATCCTTGGGAAATTGATAACGGCTGTCTATATTCATGGTCACCGCAGCATCGAAAGTCTGCGTGTTAAGCTGAATATCCGTTACACGCCCTACCACTACGCCGGCGCTTTTTACGGGCGACCTGACTTTCAAACCGCCGATATTCTCAAAATTTCCCACCAGCGTATAGCTATCTGCTGCGCTGTAAGTACCTAGATTTCCTATTTTCAATGCCAATAATAGCAACGCGCCTATCCCGGCTATCACAAAAAAACCTACCCATAAATCCATTGTTGTTCGCTGCATCAGCTCATTCCCCTGAACATGACCGAGGTCAAAACAAAATCCAGTCC
>JBDTWQ010000067.1:0-7630 GCA_040006595.1 Nitrosospira sp. | reverse complement strand
AGGGATTCCATTCAAGAAGATGGCGGTGCGTGATCAAAAGCCGCACGTGGGTGCGCAGGATCGCGTCAAGGCTAAAGTAGGCCTCGTAGGGAAGGCAGGCCAGCGTGAATAATATTTGCCCAAAGTTCCGCCCCGCTGCGCGTAATGCCGCAACAACATGCTGCCGCAACGGCACTTCAGCCGGCTTGTTCAGCAAATCGGAGATGACCGTTATGACAGCTGGAATAGCGAGTACGCCAATCACCGCCAATGTCCAGAACCACGCGTCGGGCAATGCCAACCATGCCAACAGCAGAAGCAACGTCAAAGCCACCGGCACAAGGCTGCGCCGGAGATTGTCCATCAGTTTCCATCGCGACAACGCGGACAGCGGATTCGGGCTGTAGCTCATATTCGGCCCCGGTACACGCCACAGCAGCCAACCGGCGAGTTGCCAGTCTCCCCGAATCCATCGATGGCGACGGCTCACATCCGCGGCGTAGCGTGAAGGAAATCCTTCATACAACTGCACATCGCTTAATAAACCCGCCCGGGCATAGCACCCTTCCAGAAGATCGTGACTCAGGATTCGATTTTCGGGAAGACGGCAGCAAAGCGTCTGCTCAAACGCATCAACGTCATAGATACCCTTGCCGACAAATGAACCTTCATAGAACAAATCCTGGTAAACGTCGGAGACAATACGCGTATAAGGATCAATCCCGGCTTCACCTCCAAAAAGCCACGCGTATCGCGAGCGATTTGTGCTCGACAGACTCACTGCGACACGCGGCTGCAGAATCCCATAGCCCCCGGTCACCAGCGCACTGTTCCCATCCGCGCAGGTTGCATCAAGCCGCGGACGATTCAGCGGATGGGCCATCGTACCAATAAACTGGTAGGCGGACTCCCGCGGTAATTGCGTATCGGTGTCGAGTGTGATCACATATTTCACTTCCGGCAGCACAGCTGTGTTGCCAACGATCAAGGAGAAAGCATCGCTTCCCGCCCCCCGCAGCAGCGCATTCAAATCAGCAAGTTTCCCGCGTTTACGCTCATGACCCATCCAGAGCCGCTCCCCTGGATTCCACCGGCGTGGGCGATGAAATAGGAAGAAAGGCCCATCATCACCCCTTACTGCCGAGTTGGCCGCTCCAATCGCGTCATTCTCCGCCGTCATGGAATACTTTTTATTCAGCTCTTCGATACTTGACCGTGCGAGCTGTAACAACGGCGCATCTTCAGGAAGCGTTTCCTGATCCGCATCCCGAAAATCGGTTAATAAACCAAAATAAAGATTGTCGTCACGGTTGGCCAAAAACCGGACTTCAAGCGCTTCGACAAGGTTGGGAACATCCGAAGGGCTGGTCAACATGGTTGGGACTACCACCAGGGTACGGAACGCCGGAGGTATTTCCACCGAAAAATCCATCCGTGGCAGCGAATGCGGCGTCACCAGCAATTGAACTACCCAATTAACCACCGACATGGCCAGTTGACTTGCCGCAAAGACGGACAGGATACCAACCACTCCCAATAACCATCCACTCACGCCGTCGGTATACGCCTTGAGCAACAGACCCATAACCAGGCTCACCGTGATGAGCGCGATGGCGCCAAGATAATGGAAAAGAGGATGCTGGCGGCCCGCCCGCCAAAATTTTTCCAGGATTGACAAACGTACCTGCGCTGCGTGCTCAAGATCAGGCAAGCCTTTGTCGATCAGGTAAAACCCCACATGTGCACAAGCGGCGCTTTCATACGCGCTATCCGTTGACGCGCTATTTCGCGCCAATTGGAGCGCTTTGCGCGCCACTTCCACTTCCGATATGGGGCTTGCCTTGGCCAGACGTTCCACAGCATGCCGATAATGATCACGCGTGGCAAAATCCATTCGGCCGTAGGTACCGCCCGGATCTTCCCTCAGTGTCTGTTCGACCAGGCTGGTGGTTTCGACAAACTCGCGCCAGTCGATAGCGCCCAGCATACGCAAGCTGTTAATACTGTTAGAAATCGAAACCTGATCAGCCGCCTGTTGCTGATTTCCCAATTGCACCATCTGGTCGATCGTTTGGTTCGATTCAGCAAGTCGCTGTTCAATCCAGTTTAGCGGGAGAGCGAGGGCGGGGCCCTGCCCCTGCAATCGCCGCGCTAACTCGGAAATGAAAGGCGTAGTCATTGGTGGATCGGACCGCGCCATATCCGCAATGACAAGAACCAGGCTTTTTGGGTCTTTTTCGGTAATCTTTGTGATCTCATCAGCCCAGGCATCGGCGATATTCCGGTCTGTCCGGCCCGCCGCCACGTGCACCCCTACACGACGGAGATTTTCGAGCAGCGCCAGCCGCAGCATGATGGGAATTGCCCATAACTCTCCCAACTGCAGATTGGCAACAGCCTGGTACGCCGCAACAAAGCGCCTTAGACTCTCCGTATCGACCCTGCCATCGCCATGCGAGATTGCCTCCAGAGCAATGTCGTATACTCGCGGGAGATGAGCCGAGGGTCCGCGCGCAAGAAGAGGCAATTCCCGGCTGTACCCTTTGGGAAGATGAAGTCGGGCGGTGCGGATCTGCTCCTCGATCAAATAGAAATTGTCAAAAAGCCATTCACCGGCTGGCGTTAGCGGCCGATCTGCCGTGACCGCTTCTGTCAGTACGCTGCAAACGCTGAAGAGTGTATTTTCGTTCTCATCCAGGCGCGCCAGAAGCTGATCCGTGCCCCTGGCCGATGACAGCTCGTGAGACGCCGCAAGAATCCCGCCATACAGCTCCATCTGGTCGGCGCTGAATAACTCAGATCGTAAAGGCAGCTCTTCACTAAGCGGAACGCTTGGCCTTCCGATTTTACGAAGCCGGGTCGTAACGGGGAGTAAAAGCTCAGAAACCGTTGTGTCTCTAGCTTTCAATTGGAATATTCTCCAGGTCGCCGCGATCCATTGATGTCGATCAAAAATACCGGTCTCCTGCCAAGGCTATGGAGTTTCATAGGAACCGGTTTGTGTCGTGATTACCACAGCGGTAATAATGCAAACCTCCGGAAGCATTCAGTCTGCTAATTCGGAATAGACGGAAAATATACAAAAAGTGAAAACGGCCCGGATAATTCCAAGTCTGCAAGATGGGAGATTTTTCATAACCTCCATTGCATTTACTTGACGTACAAGGAATTCCTCACGAACTTCGCACCCACGATTGTTTTCGCGACTTCCATAGCCCTGGATATATCGGCCTGACTGGAAACAAAACCACTCAATTGAACGATACCCTTGAATGTCTTGACATTGATCTCGGTCGACTTCAAGGTGGGTTCGTTGAAAATAGCGGCTTTGACCTTTGTTGTAATAACGCTATCATCAATATACTCGCCAGTGCTCTCGGTCGTTGATGTCGATGCACAACCCAACATTGACAGAAACAAAATAACGATGATACCAGTATAGATGCCTTTTAATTGTTTCATAGACCAGTTCCGAAGGATGTAGAAGACAAAGAATCGGTTGCAGCTGATTCTTGCACGTATAGACAGTCAGGCGTTATTTTTTCATTATGCTTCAATGAAAACGCCTAACATGAGGCAACCGCTACCTGCTTCCGTTGCTTTAGGCACCGAAATCATGATAAAGCCTAGCTCATCCATGGTATGTACGGTATCGTACAAAATGGACGCTTGATAAAAGATAGTATATCCTGATATGCAGTATCATAAATTTTATGAAAAGCGATCCGAAAGAAGGGATAAGAATCGAAAACAAGAATTCAGGCATTTGCGGTACCTTTTGAGTTTCCATCCGTTCAGGCTGCGCTTACTTTTTACTGTTCTTTGTAGCTAACGAATGCTTAGCTCTCCTCCACATCAGCCTAACGAGAATCACCTCCTCGCTGCTCTGCCCACGGCTGAACTTGAACGTTTAGAGCCTCATCTGGAACTGATCCATATGCCCTTAGGTGACGTTCTTTGTGAATCTGGCGGCCGTCTGCATTACGTCTACTTTCCTACTTCAGCTATCGTTTCCCTGCACTATATCCTTGAAAACGGCGCATCTTCCGAGATCGCGGGGGTGGGCAATGAAGGTATGTTGGGAATTTCGCTATTCATGGGAGGGGAAACCACGCCCAGCTGGGCTACGGTGCAAACCGCAGGCTATGGCTACCGGCTGAAGGCTGCCTTGATGTTGCAAGAGTTCAATCAAGCCGGGCCGGTGCAGCGCCTGCTGCTGCGTTACACCCAGGCGCTGATCATGCAAATTTCCCAAACCGCGGTATGTAACCGGCACCATACCATCGAGCAACAACTGTGCCGATGGCTGTTGTTAACGCTGGACCGGTTGAACTCTCAGGAACTGACCATGACGCAGGAATTGATCGCGAGTATGCTCGGCGTACGCCGCGAGGGTATTACAGAGGCTGCCGGGAAACTGCAAAACGCCGGAATTATTCGCTACCGCCGCGGCCATATTATGGTGCTTGACCGCTATGGATTGGAAACACACGTATGCGAGTGTTACAGCGTGGTCAAAAAGGAATTTGATCGCCTGTTTTGCGATGTGCGGAAACATTAGGGAATCTCTGAACAGATGCGCTGTATGCTCATTTGGCAACTGGGCCGCCGAAAGGAAAGCGACCGAAAGCGACCTATTCACTGTTTCTTTGTGTATGCCAGAAACATTCAAGCCATAGCCACGACTAAGGCGAATTTGCGATCCTTCCTCTACCCCATACTGCATCACCCGCTTAAGGCAGATCTCAGCCAGACGAGGTAGATCTCGGCCAGACGCTATAAGCTTCACGACAGGTCCCTGCTGCACTCCGTAAATCGATTTCATTCCGCTCCCGTCCTGACATTCTGCGTTGAACTGACTTTGCGTGCTGGCTGCGGCTGAGGCCTCATTTTTCATGAAAATATCATAATAAAACAGAAGATGCCCCCCTGCTGGCCGTTCTGAGAACCCTTGCGCTGCGCCCTATTGAACACCCGCGATAACGGGATGTGTGCGCTGACGTACTGACCCACCGGCCGAAAATAAATATAGTGCGTAAAGAAAAACCGGATTCGGAACAGGCTGGGTTTATGCCAAAAACGTTTTTATCGACCCTGTCAGACGGATAACAGCACATGCTGAATGGCCTTGTCTGTCCAAAGAGCACGGGAAGAAGCTCTTACTCGTGGGGCGGGTATTTTACAGGTTTGAATTAAATTTTGAGCATGCGTTCAGCATCTTCAATCTTCAATCTTCAAAATTGCAATCAAGAATTTAATCGGCCATGAGAAATCGTTCAAGAAAAATATTGTTGATCTTCGGTGTGCTATTTGCGCTCGCGGTGATAGCTATCCTCCTGTTCGATTGGAACTTGCTGAAGCCCTATGTGGAACGCCAGGTTACGGAAAAAACGGGCCGCGAATTCATGATTCGGGGTGATCTCGACGTTAGTTTGTCGCTCAACCCACGGATCAGCGTCGAAGGACTCTCGCTTGCAAATGCCGAATGGGGAACCGAGCAGCCAATGCTCGCTGTCGATAAACTATCATTTCGCATCGATCTCTGGAAACTATTACTGGGAGACATCGTCTTGCCGGAGGTTGCGATATCCCATCCGAAAATCATCCTTGAAAAAAGCGCGGACGGAAAACGCAACTGGGATCTTAAAAAGACGGAAAAAGAACCGGAATTGCCGAAAATTGGCAGGCTCAACATTGATCGGGGCCGCGTCATTTATCGCGATCCAAAAACCGAAACTGACGTGAGCGCAGGGATATTTACCAATTCAGCATCAGCCGACGCCCGGGAAACGCCCATCAACGTGGTTGCGGACGGAAAATTCACAGGGTTGAAATTCAACTTCCAGGTTCACGGTGGTGAAATTACATCATTGATGGACAAGAGCCTTCCCTATCCCATTAGGGGGAAAGCCCAGGTCGGCAATACATACGCCGCTTTTGATGGCACAGTTGCTGGGCTTGAAGCACTCTCGGCAATGGACTTGAAACTGGAATTGCACGGCGATGATCTTTCCGCGCTTTATCCCATAATAGGAGTGGTCATTTTTCCATCCCCACCATATAAAATATCCGGAAGGCTTCAGCACCAGAAAACAGAATGGTCCATGAAGGGATTCTCGGGGAAGGTAGGCTCAAGCGATCTGGGTGGCGACATTCTTTTCGATACCGGAGGAAAACGCCCGATGCTGCGGGGCGATATTGTATCTCAAGTACTTGATCTCAATGATTTGCAGGGCTTTGTTTCAGCCAGGCGCGCCCCGCAACCCCAAGACAGCCCGGCAGAGAAGAAGGAAAAAAAGGCCTCTATGGCCGCCCAGAAAGACCGCCTGCTGCCCGATCAGAAGTTCAAACTCGATCGCTTGAAAGCCATGGATGCCGACGTCAAGTTCGCCGGCCAATCCATTCGTAACAAAAACCTGCCAGTCGAGCATCTGGTAACTCATCTTAAAGTCGATAATGGACTGATGACGCTGGATCCCGCGAATTTCGCCGTCGCAGGGGGAAATATCGTAGCCGCGGTCACTATAAACGCCCGAGGGGAAATCCCCGGGGCGGAAGCCGCGTTGGAGGTCAAGAAACTGCAATTACCCAAGCTGTTCCCCAGCATCGAGCTCACCCATAGCAGCTTGGGCCTAATCGGTGGCACAGCCAATGTAAAGAGCCATGGCGAGTCTGTAGGCGCCCTTCTGGGCTCTAGCAACGGACGTTTCGGGCTGATCATGTCGGGCGGAGAGATCAGCAAAACGCTACTGGCGATGGCGGATCTCGACGGGGCCGCACTCCTCAAGCTTCTGTTTACGGGGGACAAGAATGTGCCAGTGCGATGCGCCGTTATAGACTTCGGTATCAAGAAGGGTCTGATGAATAGCGATGTGTTTGTGATCGATACGAAAGAAACCAATATTTTGGGTGAGGGGCAGATCAGTCTTGCTGAAGAAACCATCAAGATGAAATTATCGCCCCAGCCCAAAGACTTCAGCATCATGAGTCTTCGCACGCCCGTTCACATTACTGGCACCCTCAAGGAACCGACGATATATCCCGATAAAATGCTGGCCATACGTGCTGGCGCAGCAGTGTTGCTGGGTGTCTTGGCAACGCCGCTTGCTTCACTCATACCACTGATTGAGACAGGACCGGGGGAGGATAACAATTGCAGAGCATTGATTGCTTCGGTCAAGCAGCCTCAACCGGCTCACAAGAAAAAGGAACAGGCAAAAAAATATTAAAACAGCGTATCTAACGGATAAATGTGGATGGGTTGGGAGGGGTTGAGTGGACTATGTACGGCAGCGAAACGGAAAAAAAAGCTGGCTCAAGAAAATTGTTTAGTGGTAGGCGGTTTCATGAATATAAATATGCTGAGCATTCAATTTTAACCAGTATTTTTATATTAATACGGTGAGGCCATATCATGCCACGAGGCGACAAATCATCCTACAGATAAGCCGAAGCGGCAGGCGTCACACATCAAAGAGGGATACGAAAAGCACGGCGATACCAAGGAACAAGCGGGGTGGCAGAAAATCAGGCTCAGGCAAAGATTCAAAGAAATCGTGATCCTCTCGGTTTGAACTGTGACTCCATCATCCAGGCAGGAAAGGAAAAAGCGGCGATTTCGATGTAAGGGCTTCCGTTGGCGATTCACAAA
>JBDTWQ010000066.1:0-6509 GCA_040006595.1 Nitrosospira sp. | reverse complement strand
AGCGCGAAATGTGCGTTATCGAACGGAATGCCTTTGCCCGCGCTTTTATTATTCGGACATATGCATGCTACGGTTTTCCTGCCCTGCGTTGATACTGTTGGCATGTTTCTGTATCGAATATTCTTGGTCATAAGGTTCCAAAATGAATAATCTGTCCACTGGGTCTCGATCGGTCTGGATGCCTACGGCCTTTCCACAATTTCCCGCCTTGCAGGAAAAGATTGAAACTGAGGTTTGCGTCATTGGAGGAGGGATTGCTGGACTTACGACGGCTTACTTGCTATCCCGCGAAGGCAAGACCGTAGTTCTTATCGACGCTGCGGAAATAGGGAAAGGAGAAACGGGAAGGACAACCGCTCATTTTTTCCCCCCTGATGACCGGTATTTTGAAATCGAAGATGCTTTTGGAGCAGACAAGGCGCGCCTCGTAGCGGAGAGTTTTCAGCAGGCCACGGCACTCGTTGAAACAATTGTTAAAGAAGAAGGGATAAATTGCGAATTTGAGCGGTTGAACGGCTATCTATTTTCGTTAAGCCCCGACGGTTACGCCAATCTGGATAAAGAATTTGAGGCAGCTCGCAAGGCGGGTGTCGAGATCTACAAAAAAGACCAAGTACCCGGCTTGGGTTTTAACACGGGCCCATGTCTCGAATTTCGCAATCAGGCACAGTTTCATCCACTCAAATATCTAAACGGGCTTGTCGAAGCCTTCCGGCGTAAGGGCGGGAATATTTATACCGGGACACGTGCGCTGGACATTAGCCGCCGTGAAAATTCATTGAAAGTGATGACCGAAAGTGGAGCAATTTCAGCCCAGTCGGTTGTCGTAGCAACCAATACGCCGTTTAATGATCGTGTCGTCATGCATACGAAACAAGCTGCTTATCGCACCTACGTTTTGGGACTCCGTGTGCCCAAAGGGTCGGTGCCTCGTATTCTGCTGTGGGACAACGGAGATCCCTATTACTATGTCCGGCTGACAACGCCCGATGAGAAATCCGAACATGAAATTCTGGTAGTGGGTGGCGCAGACCATAAGGTAGGCCAGGACGAGCACCCTGAACATCGTTACGACGAAATCGAGAATTGGGTACGCCAACATTATCCTATGGCTGGACCGGTCGATTTCAAATGGTCAGGGCAGATTATGGAACCGGCGGATGGCGTCGGATATATGGGCCGAAATCCAATGGATGACGAGAACGTTTATATCATAACGGGGGACTCAGGCAACGGCATGACGCACTGTACCGCGGGAGCAATACTCGTAACTGATTTGATCATGGGCAGGGACAATTCCTGGCTGGATCTCTACGACCCTTCCCGGAAAGCCATACACGGCGTGTCCCGGTTTCTCAAGGAATTGGGCAACACTGTGGCCCAATATGCCGATTGGGTGAAAGGCGGGGATGTAGACTCGCCTCAGCAAGTCCCGCCAGGAGAAGGCGCGATATTGCGTAAGGGGGAGAAGAGGATAGCCATTTATCGGGATGACGATGGCATCATACATGCCCTCTCCGCCGCCTGCACACATCTAGGGTGCGTGGTTTCGTGGAATGCCGCGGAGAAAACATGGGACTGTCCTTGCCATGGATCCCGGTTCAGCGTGAATGGCCGGATTCTTCATGGGCCTGCGTCCAAACCATTGGAAGCGATCCAGTTGGACCAGTAAGTAATAGCGCTAATTCTGGCGTTCCTCTTCAAAAAACTTTTCTCAGGCAATATATCCAAAAGATGATATCAATACCCGCCATTTATCATGCATATGCACAATTCGGCTGAGATTCATAAGATGGCGTCTCCGGCCCCGAGCGATTTGGAGCTGAAGTACGCGAGCATCCGGGCCCGGACCACGGAGCTGACTTCTCCTTTGTCGATCGAGGATTGTTGCGTCCAATCCATGCCGGAGGCCAGTCCGATCAAGTGGCATCTGGGCCATGCGGCCTGGTTCTTCGAGACTTTTGTACTGGAGCCATATGAGGTTCCGTTCAAACCATTCCACGAAGCGTTTCGCGCAATGTTCAGCTCTTACAACGCCAGTGGAGAAACTCATCCTGACCCCAGAAGGGGACTATTCACGCGACCGTCCTTATCCGTGATCCAGGACTATCGCCGTAATATAGATGAACGCATGCACCGGCTTTTGAATTTACCCGTCAAGGATGAAATGCTGTGCAAGCTGACAGTCCTGGGCCTGAATCATGAACAACAACACCAGGAACTCATTCTGGCCGATATCAAGCACCTGCTATCGCAGAATCCCCTGAAACCATGTTACCAAATGCTGGGAATGCAGCCATCCACCCCTCCCATCCCCATAAAATGGCACGACTTCGAGGGAGGTATCCGGGAAATAGGACACGCTGGCGACGGATTTTGCTACGACAACGAAGCACCGCGACATAAGGAATACCTTCAGCCCTTTCAACTTGCGTCCCGTCTTGTCACTAACCAGGATTATCTCCAGTTCATGGAAACGGGTGGATATGAAAACTCGGCATTCTGGCTATCAGAGGGATGGGACTGGCTAAAGACTAATCATCATAGCCATCCTCTCTACTGGCTTCGTAAAGGTTCCCAATGGCAGGAATTCACACTGAACGGTGTAGTGCCGTTGCGCTCCCATCTGCCAGTTATCCATGTTTCATATTATGAGGCAGATGCCTACGCACGATGGCTGGGAGCACGATTGCCGACCGAGGCAGAGTGGGAACACGCGGCTTCCCAACAGCAAATTGATGGCAATCTTGCCGAAAATGGCCATTTCCATCCTGCAGCTTGTGATACCGAGGGCCTTGCTCAACTCTACGGCGATGCGTGGGAGTGGACTCAGTCAAGCTATTCCGCATATCCGGGCTATAGTCCTGCAAAAGCAGATGGGGATGGGCCGATATCGGCTGTCTGGGATAAGGCCGTGGGTGAATATAACAGCAGGTCGATGGTTAACCAATATGTATTGCGCGGCGGTTCTTGTGTCACGCCTTCAGAACGTATCCGCCCGAGTTTTCGCAATTTTTTCCCCGCAGAGACTCAATGGCAATTTTCCGGCATTCGTTTGGCACGGGATCTCCCAAAGTCCGAAGAGTGTGAAAGGAGCATCGTATGAGCGGATTGTTGGATAGGCTATCGCCCACGGCTGAGTCCGGCCTTGTCAACATCATTATCGACACGCCTAAAGGCAGCCGCAACAAATTCAAGTATGACGAGAAGACTCAGTGCTTTCGCTTTAGCCGGATTCTGCCGGCGGGAGCCTGCTTCCCCTATGACTTCGGCTCTATTCCGATGACGCTTGCCGAAGATGGGGATGCGCTGGACGTACTGGTTCTTAGCGATACGCCGAGCTTTACGGGTTGTCTTATAACCCGCAAGCTGATCGGCACAATATCGGGAAAGCAGACCGAGAAAAAAAAGACCATTCGTAATGATCGGCTCCTCGCCGTCCCCGTGACTCCTGTGAATCCGGCCCTTTTTGCGCACATGGATGACTTGCCCGACGCCTGGGTAACAGAAATAGAGCATTTCTTTGTTTCGTATAACCAGGTGCAGGGACGTGAGTACAAGCCCATCAAGCATGGCGGCCCGGAAGAGGCGGAAAAGGCGTTGTTGACTGCTGCCAAGCGGCGTTATACGCGCCGCCAGAAGCAATGAAGCCAGCTACGGCAGCGCTGCGCGATGATACGCCGGTTAATCCGGCATACAAGACTTTGCAAACGGCAATCGGGCAAGCACTGAAGCTCGTGGATACCTCCCAGCCTATCTCGGATGAAGCTATTCACGATGCACGGAAAGCGTTGAAGAAAGCACGCGCAGCGCTTCGATTGCTGCAAGGCGGGATGAGCAAGACCACCTTCCAGGTAGAAAACTCGGGGCTCCGGGATGCGGGGCGCTTCCTGTCGCCGTTCCGTGATGCCAAATCCTTGATTGACGCTTTTGATTCGCTCCATGACCGGGATGGGGATAAATTGCAAGGTTTTGAGCTTGTGCCCCTTCAAAAGATATTGCATGCAAATTTGACAAAAGCGCGACGCCATTTTTCACACACCCCAACCGAACAGGAAAATTGCATCCGATTACTCAGGGATTGCATCGCTCTGGCAAAAAAAGAGGGTTTTTCGTTCATTGATTCTGAAGCCATCCATACAGGACTGAGGGACATTTACCGGAAGGGTAGCAAAGCACGCGTCCAGGCCAGGACAGCGCGGACCCCGGAAGCGCTGCACGAATGGCGAAAACAGGTGAAGTATCTGCTTAATGCAGTCGAGGGCCTCCACCTTTCCGCAAAAGGCGATGCCGCGAAGACCTTGAAATGGACTGATGCTCTTGCCGACAGCTTGGGCGACGATCACGACCTCGCCATGCTTTCAGAAGAAACTGCGCGGGGAAGTTATGCACCTGTTGATGCTGACCTGATAAAAAAGCTGCATGCATTAATTGACCGGCGCCGGGCAAAGCTGCAGAAGCGCTCGTTTAGTCTAGGAAAGAAACTCTATGGCAAGAAACCCAAACAATTCGCGAAAAGCATATTGGCACACGTATCGCCTTCAGTTGCATCGTCAACCGGTGACACGCCTCCTGCTCGGCAATAGGTTCTTTCTATTGTCATGACAGGGCAATAAGCACGGCTTTCAGGGAATCAGAACAACCTTGCGGCAGTCATCCTCTTTTTTATCGAAAATCTTGTACCCGGTTGCGGCTTCAGCGAGGGGCAGGCGGTGGCTGATAATGACATTTGGGTGTAATTTTCCGGATTCAATATACTTCAGCAGCTCAGGCAAGAAGCGTTGCACATGAGTCTGGCCCATTTTAAATATCAGCCCCTTCTCAAATGCATCGCCGAACAGGAAGCCGTGTATAAACCCGGCATAAACGCCTGGTACGCTAACGGTGCCTCCGCGTCGTACCGCTGCAATACACTGGCGCAGCGCTTGTCCGCTGCTGCCTTCGACTTTCAGGTCGGTCATTACCGTTTCGAGCACACTGCCTTTGGCTTCAAAACCTACCGCATCAATGACGGCGTCAACGCCTCTGAAGGCCGTGTTCTCGATAATGACTTCGGCAGGATCGGCCTCATCGAAATTGATGGGCAAAATATCGTATGTCTGGCGGGCAAACTCAAGCCGGTAGGAATGGTGGTCGACCATGAAAATCTTTTCAACCCCGAGCATGCGGGCGCAGGCGGCGGCCATTAAACCGACGGGACCCGCACCGAAAATAGCTATACTCGACCCCGGGCCGACATCCGCGTTAACGACTGCCTGAAACCCCGTCGGCAGAATATCGCTCAGGAATAGCACCTGCTCGTCGGCAAGCGTATCCGGAACTTTGATGGGTCCCACATTGGCTTTGGGCACGCGTACATATTCTGCCTGGCCGCCGGGCACGCCGCCATAAAGGTGGCTAAACCCAAAGAGGGCTGCCCCTGAGCGTACTTTTTTGTTGTTCAGGATTGCGCCACGATCCGGATTTGTGGTCTCGCATGCCGAGAATAATTGCCTCTCGCAAAAGAAACAGTGACCACAAGCGATAACGAATGGCACCACTACCCGATCACCTTTTTGCAGATTTGTCACTTCAGATCCGGCATCAACCACTACTCCCATGAACTCATGCCCCAGAATGTCTCCATCTTCCAGTTTCGGGATTTTGCCTCGATACAGATGCAAGTCCGAGCCGCAGATTGCGGTAGCAGTAATTTGGAGAATGATGTCATCGGGTTCCTGAAGTATCGGATCAGGTACCGTATCTACGCGGACATCGTGAGGGCCGTGATAGGTGAGGGCGAGCATTCTGGTTTGTCCTCGACAAAGGTTATCTTGTCATCCGTCCTGAATTAACGCGAAAGGATGAGTTAAAAGGAGTTGCTTAATTAATTTGCTTAACCCATTAATAAATAAATTATTATTAAAACAAATGCAGGTACACCTAAAATCCAGGCGAGAAAATATTTACCCATGATGTTTCTCCTAGAAGAGCCTGAAAGGCCCATATATATTGCTTCTGGAACCTATGATGCGAATAATCCGGTCCGTTTAAATTGAGAGATGCATAACGGTTCTCGCTTTCCATATTGCAAGAACAATTTTAAATAACTATTTGCAGGTTTTCGGTACGGCACCACACTAAAGAGCAAGAAACTTTAAAGTTTTTATTTAAATGAGCGCAGTTGGCGAATGCCGCTGACGTCACCCGAGATTGGCGCGAGTACGAAAAACGTGGTTTTCCATATGCATTGATTCTGACCGTGCCTTTGCAATCGAGGATTCCGCGCCTTGCGCCACATTCATGCCGGCGACCGGGACTGATTTATTTTAGAGGAGCTTTGTTGGCGCTGATGACGGAACTCTCCTAATAAATACTTGTGTGAGGTACCGTACCGATTAAAATAAAGCTGTCCCTTATTATTAAGTTGTAGTTACCCTCAATTAATTAATTCGGAGACAAATATGAGCTATATAGATCGCGATACCTACGGCATGTACAAAAATTACGACGAGAAGGGACCTGGACCT
>JBDTWQ010000065.1:0-3397 GCA_040006595.1 Nitrosospira sp. | reverse complement strand
ATGATTCCAGAGCAACGGGTGCAAGATAATCTCAATTCTATTTCCTTAGTGACACGTCGTGGGTTTCCTCACCTGGGCCTTGATGTCCTGAAGTCGAGCGGCGGGGGTGTGTACTGTCTTCAGCACTCGTATATCGCCACTACGTTTCATTGTCAAACTGGGAATGGAATAAATTCTTCACTAGTTGGCCCGATAAGGCAGGCCGTCTGCAAAGCACCATTCCATGAGGGTTGTAGTAGAATCGGGTGTCCACTGCGTTACCATCATTGGTATCGTGGATCAGGCTACGACTTGCACAATGAGTCTTGCGGTCACTCCGAGTTTTCCAGCAACGTGCGCCACGGGGGACTTATTCAGAGGTTTCTTCAGGGTGACATATGAACGAGTCAATCCTATCTGATTCATGCTGGAATCAGCCGCCCATCCTTTCCATCGGCGAGCGGCCCGCAGGCGTACGAGACACCCGGCCAATCGAGTTTGACAAGGGCGTGCTGGACGCAAAGACCTTCGATGCGATTGAAACTAACCAATTATTCGATTCATTCAATCACGCTGTTACGCATGTTGGACAGTCGGTGCTTTACCGCTCGCTGTCGCGGCCAACGGTCAATCCCGCATTGGTCCAAAAAAAACAGGAGGCGTTGCGCGAGCTGAAATCAAATTCTGGTCTGCGGGAAGCACTACAGCATTTCGTCGAAGCGATGGTGCCGGGAGAACGTTCGCTTTACCAATTACTCTACGGTACCTTTACCGGTGGTATCGCCATCGACAATTCCAGAGGCGGAAAAGATGAAATGGAATTCAGCGGTTATGGATACCATCAGTTCGTCGATGGTACCGGTTTTGCGGTTGATCTGGTTGAGACCGTGCGCACTTTGCCGCCGCCGCAGAGCACATACCTGCGGAGTTTATTTGATGCCATTGTCAACTTTGGAAATTCTCGCACTTATGCCCTCATGCGCGGGCCGGTCTATCCGATGGAGGGAAAGTTCAAGACCCGGGAGGAAAAGCCGCGCTATTTACCGGTCGCGCGTTTCACGCCATCAATGATTAAGCCACTTCCAATATTGTTAACATTGGCTATTGTTGGTGCGGGCCTTTATTTCTTCCAGAATATGCTAGCCAGTTTCGGAGTTTCTTACCTAGGATATGGGATGCTCGTGCTGGCAGTACCGATTTTGCCCGTCCTTCTGATTGCAATCGCCGCATCCGATCGCGATTCCGTCATCTATCCGTTGCGCAAGATGTTCAAGCAGAGCCCCGAATTGGCGCGCGCGCTGGATACATTGGGTATGATCGACGAGATTTTATCTTTTCATCGCTATTCGCTCGCCTTTGGCGGCGAGATGGTGCTGCCGGAGATAGTGGAAAGCGAGCAGCATTTCCTCAGCGTTAACGAAGCGCGAAATCCGCTACTCGCCAGAACTAATCCGGACTATGTTCCGAACGATATTTTACTTGACGATGTTGGTCGGCTGCTGGTTATAACGGGACCGAACAGTGGTGGCAAGACCGCTTATTGCAAAACCGTAGTCCAGATTCAGTTACTGGGCCAGATCGGCTGCTACGTTCCCGCGACTGCGGCGCATATGGTACTGGCGGAACGCATTTTTTACCAAGTCCCTGAACCGGGGCGGTTGGATGAGGGGATGGGGCGCTTCGGTCATGAATTGAAACGCACACGCGAGATTTTCTTCAACTCCACGGCTCGCAGTCTCGTCGTGCTGGACGAGCTTTCGGAGGGAACAACGTTTGAGGAGAAGATGGAGCTCTCCGAGTATGTTCTCGCAGGTTTTCACAAGCTCGGAGCAAGCACATTGCTTGTTACCCATAATCACGAGCTATGCGAGCGCTTGCAAGAGAACGGAATTGGTCGTTATCTGCAAGGCGAGTTTCTGCCCCACGGCCCAACTTATCGTTTGGTTCCGGGCGTATCCCGGGTTAGCCACGCCGACCGTGTGGCTGCCGCCTTGGGTTTCAGCAAAGAAGATGTGGAAAAGCACCTTGCAACGCGCCGCGCTTGACTGACGAGCAAAGAACGTGCCTATTCTGGCTATGGATCGTGGATATACGCCTGAACGCCCCGAATTGTCCTCTGTCTTAGCGATTATTGTTTGATGTGTGCCCTCATTAGCCAGTTATAAAGCCGAATTTAGTGTGAACAGTATGGAGCATCACAAAAATGCGAGTTTGAATTGCGGCTTATAGGCTTCCTGTGTCAATTCAGGAGCTGAAGAAAGGTTGAGCATGATGAAGTCATTGGTTACGGGTGCAAACGGATTTGTCGGTTCGGCAGTCGCGCGCTGCTTACTAGACGCCGGTCACGAAGTACGGTGCCTGGTCAGGCCGGGAAGTGATCGGAGAAATCTTCATAAGTTACCTGTTGAAATTTCCGAAGGTGATTTACGTTCTGTCCCATCATTGAAGCGCGCAGTCACTGGTTGCGATAGTTTATTCCATGTTGCAGCGGATTACCGCCTATGGGTGCCGAATCCCGAAACCATGTATGACATCAATGTAAAAGGGACGGAGGCACTGATACTTGCGGCAGCCGAAGCTGGCATGAAACGCATGATATACACCAGTAGCGTGGCAACGCTGGGAACGCATCAGGATGGCACCTCTGCCAACGAAGACACACCTTCCAGCCTTGTGTCAATGACCGGGCACTATAAGCGGTCAAAATTCATGGCGGAGGAGATTGTTCGGCAAATTACCGATGAACATAAATTGCCTTTGGTTATAGTAAATCCATCTACGCCCATAGGGCCGCGCGACATCAAGCCCACACCGACGGGACGTATAGTGGTCGACACCCTGTGTGGACGAATGCCCGCCTATGTAAATACTGGCTTGAATGTCGCGCATGCCGATGATATTGCACACGGCCATCTGCTGGCTTACGCGCATGGAAAACCGGGGGAGCGTTATATCCTGGGTGGTGAGAACATGACTTTATTACAGATACTGCAGACAATAGATGAAATTAGCGGCAAGCAGATAAAGCGGTTCCATCTTCCCCTTAAATTGATTCTACCTGCCGCCTGGCTAATGGAAAAAATGGCAATGGTGACGAACATTGAGCCGCGTGCTACCGTGGACAGTGTACGTATGGCGAAGAAAAAGATGTTTTTCTCCAGTGATAAGGCCATACGTGAGTTGGGCTATCAATATCGACCCGCGGCGGAAGCGCTTGAGGATGCGATGACCTGGTTTCAGGATAACGGTTATTGCGGCGAGCCTTAGGGACCTCTCAATAGGTTTTCCGTGGAACGGGTTGCCGCTTATTTGCCAACTGAGGGAGGGGCAGTGCTTTGCGGACGGTCTGCTTTGTCAGGTTCGTAGTGAAGGGAGTCGACGTTCGCGTTCTTTCATGCACCTCCATCCCGCAAAGCGC
>JBDTWQ010000064.1:0-1512 GCA_040006595.1 Nitrosospira sp. | reverse complement strand
CAGAGTTGCAGGCCTTGCGCGGCCACTGCCTGATTGAGTAGCCGGCATAATTTTTTCAAGCCGCCAAACAACTTCAGGCTTCCGGAAACTTCGGCGATCAACCCGCTGCCTTGCAAAACGACATGAGGCGTGAAACGAAATGCTGCATAGGCAGCTTCCCGCAATGCTTTCATTTCTTCATTGGGGTCATGTTCCACCACCACCAGGTCGGGAAAAAGAGACAAGGCGCTGGCCAGTGGCTGGTGCGCCGCGACACCTCGCTGTTGTGCCGGTTTATTGGCTTGCCGGATATAAATCTGGTTACCCTTGCGAATCGTTGCCGCCATTGCGGGAATCAACGCGACAGGAAACCGGCGCTCGATCCAGTCAAGCGACAATGTTGGGCAATGAAGCGCGATCCACAGCATTGCGTTTAGCAGGCCAAGGCAGGTATGGGTGCAGGGGAGCTGGAGAAGCGCCTGGTTTGAGGCAGGATAATGTAAATGGGCAAGTCAACCGGGGTGCCCCTGCGCTTCAGCAAGCGTAAAGAAAGCATATGCTGCCGGACTGAGCCGAGCAATATTCTCAACGAGGCTGCGGAGGGTTCAAATTGTGCGCTCACCGGCCGGAACAGGAAAATCAGGCTGGCGGCAGTCCGCGCAATGATTTGCAACCTGCGTGTCATTTGCTGGCTTATGTCGGGCAGCCAGCCGATAACGGCTCCAAAAGCAGCACTTTTAATACCTTGTTCAAGCACCCATAACCGCTCAGCCGGTTTGTCAACGCTGATCATCACAATGCATCGGCTATCAATATTCAAATTTTCCCACGCATGCATATAGGGAATATGAGGCGGGCTAACCAATAGAATATTTCTTCCATTCCGGGTGATCTGCTCAAGCGATGGACTTAACAATCTTATTTCCCCCAGCCCTTCCGCCGGCAGCAACAATTCCGTCAGGCTGTGAGGTGACCATCCTCCTCCGGGCAACGCTTTATCCAGTTCATTGAAGCCACTGGAAACAACCTGATCAGGCGAAAAGCCTAATGCGTCGCCCCGCCATATCCGGCCCCTGAATTGAGTTTCGATTTGCAAAAGCGATAGCGGTGCCAAGGGTGAGGATGGAGAAGCAAGCGTTGACATGGCGAAAGATTTTTCATCAATCAACGATTGGAGCCGAGGCGATGTCCGGAAGCATGGGCTTTTCGAATGAGGCCAACATACAACCCATAGATTTCCAGTTCCCGTTCAGGCCGGATGGGCGGGTAGTCCTGGATTCGGCTATGGTTGCGCGCTTCGAGGTAATAACCTCTTTTATCCTTGGCCAGGACTTTGAGCGTGAATTCATTATCCACGATTGCCAATACGACTTGACCGGTTGAGGGTGAATTGCTGCGTTCAATAATCACCATATCGCCCTCGAGTATCCCCAGATCAATCATCGAATCACCTTTGACAGGAAACAGGATGGTTTGGGAAGGATTTTCGATAAGGTAATCATCTATGCGCAACAATTCTGGCTGGACGTCGGC
>JBDTWQ010000063.1:0-4229 GCA_040006595.1 Nitrosospira sp. | reverse complement strand
CCTGAATCCAAACCTGACCCTGAGGGGGAGGACAACACTGACCAGAAGAGAAAACGTTATGAAAAGGTCGCAGTGCTGAAACCCCGAAATTGAGGTCCTCCGCCCTTAAAATCCTGATAAGAAGCCGATGAGCAAGACAAACAAAAATCTGCAAGGTGTCTTCGACGATGCATTCGCGCGGATAGGCCGGGTCCGGGAGTCCTGGGCACCGCGACTGACATTGCGCGAAACAGGCGTTATCACAAGTATCGCCTCCGGCGTTGCAAAAGTATCGGGGCTTCCCGGCACGGGGTTCGAGGAGGTGCTGAAATTTCCGGGTGATTCATATGGCATAGCATTCAATATCGAGGAGGATGAGATCGGGGTGATTCTGCTCGACGATTATTCGCAGTTGCATACCGGTGATGAAGTCGAACGCAGGGAGCACGTAATGGATGTGCCGGTAAGCGATGGATTGATCGGGCGGGTCATCGATCCGCTGGGGCGGCCCCTGGACGGCCGGGCGCCGGTGATTTCCGCCAAACGCCTGCCTATCGAACGCACCGCTCCACCCATCATGGATCGCGCGCCCGTCACTGTTCCCCTGCAAACCGGTATTAAAGTCATCGATGCGCTTATTCCCGTCGGGCGGGGTCAGCGCGAGTTGATTCTGGGCGACCGGCAGACGGGCAAGACCGCCATCGCGCTCGATACGATACTCAATCAACGAAACGAGAATGTGCTGTGCGTGTATTGCGCCATCGGCCAGCATGCATCCGGCGTGGCCAACGTGGTCGCCACCCTGCGCGAAAAAGGTGCGATGGCTTATACCATCGTCATGGTGACGGAAGGCAATGATCCTCCCGGCCTCATCTATATCGCGCCCTATGCCGCAACCAGTATTGCGGAATACTTCATGGAGCAGGGCCGTGACGTTCTGATCGTGTACGATGACCTCACGCACCACGCGCGCGCTTACCGCGAATTGTCCCTGCTGCTGCGCCGGCCGCCGGGACGTGAGGCCTATCCCGGCGACATTTTTTACATTCACTCGCGGCTGCTGGAGCGCGCCACGCATCTGCGCGAAGAACTGGGTGGCGGCTCGCTGACCGCGCTGCCGATTATCGAAACGGAGGCGCAAGATATTTCCGCTTACATTCCCACCAACCTGATTTCCATCACCGACGGGCAGATTTACCTCTCACCCTCATTGTTCGAATTGGGCGTGCTGCCCGCTATCGATGTGGGAAAATCCGTTTCGCGTGTTGGCGGTAAAGCGCAACGCGCCGTTTACCGTGCGGTGACGGGTGATCTGAAACTGGACTACGCGCAGTTTGAAGAGTTGGAAACCTTCGCCCGTTTCGGCGCCAGGCTGGATGAAGACACCCGCAGGATCATCGAACACGGGCGCCGTATTCGCGCCTGCCTCAGGCAACCGGAATCCGCGCCGGTTTCCGTGCCTGAACAGATTGTCTTGTTGCTGGCGTTGACTGCCAAGCTCTTTGACGAGGTGCCATTGGATCGCATGGCGGATGCCGAGCAGGCGGTGCGGGAGGCAGTGGCCGATATTCCAGCCGAGGTGAGTGCGCGCATCGAAGCCGCCGGCAATTTGAGTGACGGCGATCGTGAATTAATGATGCGGATTGCCCGCAATGCGCTCGCCCTATTTCTGCCCGCGCCGGAGCTGGAGCCTGAATCCACGGCGGAAGAGGATAAGGCATGAGCGATACCACCGCGAGTCTGCGCCGGAAAATCGACGGAGCCAAGGATCTGCGGTCGGTCGTGAGCACCATGAAGGCGCTCGCGGCGGCAAGCATAGGGCAGTACGAAAAATCCGCACGGGCGCTGGATGATTATTATCGCACCGTGCAATTGGGCTTAAGCGTCTGCTTTCGCGCCAATACGCCCCCCTTGCCCGCGTCGCGGATGACGTCAGCGACTTCGGTGACATCAATGACTCCGGCAACCGGGCGGGAAGGAAAAAAAGATTTTGGGATAACAGGTGCCGTCATATTCGGTTCGGATCAGGGACTGGTGGGTCAATTCAACGATGTCATAGCCGATTATGCCGTCGAGATGCTGTCGGCTCTGCCGGGGAGAAAAAAAGCCTGGGCAGTGGGCGAGCGCGTGCATGACTGTCTGGCGCATACGGGGTCGCATGAGGAGCAGCATGCGGGCCTGCATACGGACCTGTCACTGGCAGGACTTTTCACCGTGCCGCTTTCCATCAAGGCCATCACTCCGCTGGTGGGACAGATCCTGGTGCAAATTATGGCGGAGAGCGAAGCCCAGCGGGAAAGAGGGAAAAGGAGGGAGGGTATGGAGCTTTATCTTTTCTATAACAGCACCCGGTCAGGAGCGATTTATGAACCCGTCAGCCAGCGGTTGCTGCCGCTGGATAAAACCTGGCGCCGCCAACTGGCTGGACTTTCCTGGCCAACGAGGAATCTGCCAGAAGTTATGGGAGGTAGTACCGCAACGCTGCAAGCGCTTATTCGGGAGTATCTGTTCGTCTCGCTATTTCGGGCATGCGCCGAATCCCTCGCGAGCGAGAACGCAAGCCGCCTGGCGGCAATGGAGCGTGCAGAAAAAAACATCGATCAACTAAGTGCGGACCTACAGCAGACATTCCACCGCCTGCGGCAAAGCAAGATCGACGAGGAATTGTTCGATGTCATATCCGGCGTCGAGGCGCTGGCGGGGGCTGGGGCGCGAGAGGCAAAGCATCAACCGGATTGATGGAACTGGACGAACCCGGTGCCATAGCGTGAAGAATCATCTTGGCGGTGGTTCCCTGCACTGATAGAACGGATTGTATTCGAGCGACTGCGCAGGTTGAGAAATGGCGCCCTCCCCTAAGGATCATAATGAGGTTGGCTCGTTATTTACGGCTCCGCGCAATTCCTGACGGGGCCTTGGCAGAATAGCCACCGAACTTGACGATTTACTGATGGTGGTCTACTAAGAAGAGAGCGGTCTCGGCTGTGTGCGCCGTGATCTCGATACTCTGCGCAGGAACTACCCTTAATATCGGGACAAATGCTGCCTTGGCGGAGATATGCAAAACGCATTCTGACTGGGTGAAGTAAAAGTTCGCCTGTATCTTGCATTACTTTATCTGAGGAGCAGAAAATGCTTGGTGACGGAAAATCGGTAGTCCTGTCGTTTGACGATGGGCCGGCGCCCGCGAGTGCGCTCGAGAGCATCCTGCAGACGTTGCAAGAGCAGGAAATCAAGGCGGAGTTTTATGTTCTCGGCAACGAGGTGGAACAATACCCCGACGCGGCGAGAATGATCGTACGCCAGGGACATAATATACAGAATCATTCCTGGAGCCACCCTGACCTTGCAAAGGCGCCAGAGCAGGATGTGCGATGGGAGCTTGAAGAGACCCAGAATATTATCGAAGATGCCACCGGGGAAATACCGACAAAAATCCGGCCGCCATACGGCGCTGGCGGTTTTCGTGGGCACCTGGATCCAGAGTTGGTGGAAGTCGCCCGTGACCTGTCGCTGACAATAGTTACCTGGGATATCGACACCGAGGACTGGAAAGCGCCTAAGGGGTTGGGTCCGGAAAAGATACGTAATATCGAGAGCCAGTTTACGCAACAGCAGCACAAGGTTCTGTTCAATATTCTCATGCATGTGCAGCCGGCGACGGCCAGCGATCTGCCATCCTTTATTTCCCAGTTGAGGGAATGGGGATTCACCATCGCAGAGCCGTGATTCATCGGCGTGGCGAGCGATGCTGGCGGTTAGCGGCGCTGGCCGCGTCCGCATTGCCATTTACGTTGCTGCCTACGTTATTGTTGGGCCCGACGACGGGGTTTACGCAGGAAAGAAAGGAATACAAGGAAAACGGGGAATATCGTTGCATGCCGAATATCAAGTATGAGTGCACAATGGATCAGTGTGAGAAAACAACCCGTGATTTCCAGCAGGCAGAGTTGTTCGTCTATAACACGAAAACCAACGAGCTCTCGGCGTGCCTGTGGACGAATTGCTACGCTGCCAGCGCGACAGTATTCGAAGATACCGTCGCCGGGACAGTTACCGCTATTGGCAGGTTGACGCCAAGCGCTCATCCTGGAAATGAGCCCATAATTGTTTCATTGACGATCGACATCAACGATGCGGGCCATACCAGAGATACCCAGGCTAAAAAGACCGGCAACTTTACCGCTGTCTGGGGCTATGGAAGCAAAGGACTGGTTTTCGATATGGGCCGGTGTGAATTCGTAAATTAC
>JBDTWQ010000062.1:0-4831 GCA_040006595.1 Nitrosospira sp. | reverse complement strand
TTTAAGTGTCTGACAGACTGGTAGTGTAGTGCCAGTACATCCGTTTTTTTCTATCACTGTCCGTTCCATATGACTGCCGCGTCCCGCCTGATCTACCGGACCCTCTTTGCATTTCTTATACTGGCGTTGTTGCTGACAGGCGCCGTCTGGCTGGCATTGCGTGGCAGCCTGCCTCAATACGGTGGCGCGGTGGACGTGCCTGCGCTGACTGCACCCGTGACAGTCGAGCGCGATGCGCTCGGTAGTGTGACCCTGCGCGCGCAGAATCGCCATGATCTGGTTTGGGCGCTTGGTTACGTCCATGCACAGGAACGCTTTTTCGAGATGGACCTGATGCGGCGCAGTGCAGCAGGCGAAATGGCCGAATTGTTCGGTCCAGCCGCTCTGCCAGCGGACCGAAAAACCCGGGAGCACCGCATGCGCGCGCGCGCATCGGCGACACTGGCAGCGTTGCCGGCCGCACAGCGCCAGTTGCTCGACGTATATCGCGATGGCGTGAATGATGGCCTGGACGCACTTACGGTGCGTCCATTTCCGTATCTGCTGACGCACACGCGCCCGCTTGCATGGCGAAGCGAGGATAGCATGCTGGTTATCCAGGCGATGTATTTCACCCTGAACGATGCCAGCAATCGCCGTGAGCTTGCCTTCTCCACAATGCATGCGACACTACCAGAAGCTGCGTATCAGTTTCTGATCGCCAGCGGCGGTGTGTGGGATGCGCCACTTATGGGTACGGCGTTTCACTGGCCCCAGCCTCCCTCCGCTGACGAGCTCGATCTGCGCAAGCTTGACCCCAGCCTTATGCGCAACGCCGATGAGCACAGCGACGACCTGCCCGGCAGTAACAGCTTTGCCGTCACCGGTACGCTGGCTGCGGGCGCCGCGCTGATTGCCAATGACATGCATCTGGAACTACGCGTGCCGAACATATGGTTCCGGACACGCCTGATCTATCCGAATTCGCGCCGCACCGGACTTACGAACGATATCATCGGCGCCAGTCTGCCCGGTACGCCGGCCATCGCGGTCGGCTCCAACCGCCAGGTTGCCTGGAGCTTTACTAACAGTTATGGCGATTTCATCGACTGGGTCCGCATTACGCATCACCCGGCGGACCCTTCACGCTATCGCAGTGCGACCGGGTGGAAATCCGCCACTATTCACCGCGAAATTCTGCATGTACGCGACGCACCAGACGAGACGCTGGATGTTTACGAGACCGAGTGGGGCCCTGTCCTGGCGACAGACCACGACGGCACACCACTCGCACTGGCATGGACCGCGCATCGGCCCGGTGCGGTGAATATGGAGCTCACCTTGCTGGAAGAGGCAGAAACTGTGGACGAAGCAATCGCGATTGCACAGAATGCGGGTATTCCGGCACAGAATTTTATAGTCGGCGATCGGAAAGGCAAAATTGCCTGGACCATTGCGGGCCGTATCCCTGCGCGAATTGGCGGCTACGATCCAATACTTCCCGCGGACTGGAGCAAGCCGGATACAGGATGGGACGGCTGGCTCATGCCCGCGCAGTACCCGATGATTGTCAATCCTCCGTGGCAGCGTCTGTGGACCGCAAATGCACGGACTGTCGACGGCCTCATGCTCGACCGGCTGGGCGATGGCGGCTACGAGCTCGGTGCCCGCGCAAAGCAGATCCGTGACGGCTTGCAGAAATTTGAGCACTTCTCAACCGCCACCATGCTTGCGATCCAGCTTGATGACCGCGCGTTGTTCCTGTCGCGCTGGCAACAGCTTCTCAAACTGACTCTGAGCCGGACGGAAGCGGCGCCGTGGCGCGCCGAGATGGAGCAAGCGCTCAGCGACTGGAACGGGCATGCCGCGACGTCCTCTGTTGCTTACCGCATGGTACGCGAATTCCGCCAAGAGGTCGTCGATAACGTACTCGCCGGTTTTGCCGCTGCAGTCCGGCGCAGCAACCCCCACTTTGTACTGCCGAAGTTAAGTCAGGCCGAACACGCAGTGTGGACGTTGATTGAGCGCCGTCCGCAACACCTACTGCCGCCAGGTTACTCCGACTGGGACGATTTTCTCGGCAGGTGTGCCAAACGCGTGACCGAACGTATGCAAAAACAACCAGGCGGCATCGCGGCACGCAGCTGGGGTGAGCGCAATACCGCGCGCATCCGGCATCCGCTTAGCCCCGCACTACCAGAGTTTATTGGAAATTGGCTGGATATGCCGAAAGATCCCCTCCCCGGCGACAGCAAAATGCCGCGCGTACAGGGGCCAGACTTCGGCGCTTCGGAGCGGTTTGCGGTCGCACCAGGTGATGAAGAGCACGGTTATTTCGAGATGCCCGGCGGACAGAGTGGGCACCCACTATCGCCGTATTATGGCAGCGGCCATACAGACTGGGTTGCCGGCAAACCGACGCCATTCCTGCCTGGTCCAGCCAATCAGACATTACTCTTGCGCCCGCTTACGAAGAGCCCATAATTTTTGGAACGGATTCATCCCGGCCTCGGCTCTACGGCCTGAACTCCCTTCTCGTAACGGGTATAGATATAAATTGGCAGCGCCAACTCCCCAAGGTGGTGCTCAACCAGCGGCCATACTACATCCCAATCCAGACCGCCCGCACCGGTGGCAAGGCGCGGCAAAGCCAGGCTGGCGAATCTGTCATTTTCCAGCAGATAACGCAGTTCTCGCAGCGCCTGATTGACGTATTCGGTTCTGGCTCGTCCCGGCCTGCTACCGTGGCTTTGAGGCGCTTCCTGAGTGAGCAGATTGACGATGCGTTTGTTGCTCATCGTGCCAGACCATACCCAGACCGCGCCGGATTTTGGCTGCGTGGTATGGCAAAAATGACGGAAATCTTTGGCCATTGCGGGCCATTGCTCACGCAGACTCAAGGCCAGACCTTGATCGAAATGATCATTGGGGGCAACCCCATGAGCAATGACCTGAGCGTGACTCAATAGAATATCGCCCTTTACCTTATGAATCATGTGGCCTCCAGCAATAGGCACCCGATAAAAAAACTTACGAGCATTTTAGTATAGCAACTTGATTTTGATTTGCTGGCGTCCGAATTGCGTCAGATTAGATGTAACCGAGAAGTTCTGAAAAATAAGTTGCATCGCCTACTGACGCGTTGAGCCGCAGATCAATTTGCTATGCCGTGAGCTGAACACATTTAGTTTGTGAAAAATCGCACTCACTTAAGTAATATCCCGCATGCAAATTCCACGGTCTGATTGACAAGCGACTTTGGATTGCCTATAAAAAAACTGATGCAAAGTTCTTTCCTAAGATCCGATGATCACTCCGACAGTCCCTGAACACCGCTGCCGATATCCTTTCGTTTTTTATTTTCGTATAACTCGATTTCAAGGAATGATCATGATCAAAATATTTTCGGTCGTATTTGCTGCAGCGTTTGTCGGTATCGCTTTCGCACCATCAGCGCTTGCCCTGCAAACCCAGATCGTCGCCAGCGGCCTTAGCCAGCCCTTGTTCGCCACCGCGCCCAAGGGAGATTCGCGGCTGTTCATTGTCGAGCAAGGCGGCTTGATCAAGATCCTCCAGAACGGAACGGTGCTGCCAACTCCGTTTGTCGATCTGTCCAACTCGGTCAATACTTCGGGCGAGCGCGGCCTGCTTGGCATGGCGTTCGATCCTGACTTCACAGATAATCGGCGCTTCTATGTCGATTACATAGACAAAACTACGCTTGATACGGTGGTTGCCACCTATCAGGCCAGCACGGCACAGCCAAACCTGGCGGATGCCGCAAGCCGGCAAACGGTGATCACCATCGCTCAACCCGCCGGACTCGACAACCACAAGGCTGGCTGGATCGGCTTCCGCCCCGGCGAGGCCGGAAATCTTTACATTGGCACCAGTGACGGCGGATCAGCCAATGATCCGCAGAATCGCGCGCAGAATCTCCACGACAATCTTGGCAAAATGCTGCGCGTCGATGTATCTGCCGATCGATTTCCTAAAGATCCCGCGCAATACGGCTATGCGATCCCTGCGGGAAATCTGGCGGGCGCCAATCCGGAAATCTATGCGTACGGATTGCGTAATCCGTATCGCGACAGTTTCGACCGGGAACCGGAACTTTCTATATCGCCGATGTAGGGCAGAACAATCGCGAAGAGATCAATATCGGTGCCGCTGGCGCCAATTATGGGTGGCGTACGTTCGAAGGCACACGGCTGAATTTTCCAGGCGATCCACCGGGTGGGAATCACACCCCGCCGATCTACGAATACGACCATAATGGCGGCGGCGCTTCGATCACGGGGGGCTATGTCTACCGTGGGTCGCTGATCGACGGACTGGATGGTACTTATTTTTTCGCAGACTTCGTCACTGACAAGGTGATGTCTTTCCGCTTCACCGGCTCCGGCATTACCGAACGCACTGACCGAACCGCCGAGCTGTTGTCTCCAACCGGCATTTCCGGAAGCATTTCTTCATTCGGTGAGGATGGCTTCGGCAATCTGTATCTGGTGAGTCTCAACGGCCAAGTGGGAATGATCACCGCCATACCAGAACCAAAGGCCTACGCAATGATGCTGGCAGGAATGGTTCTGGTTACGTTATTCGTCAGACGTAGGGAAAAAGCAGGGACATACGCGGTCGCTTAACTTTGGTCGCGATACAAGGCAATGCCCAATCGCCGAAATCCTCGCCTCGTCGCCTGACGGGGCGCTACGACATGGCGTTGAGATTGTGCGCCGGCCCCCTGATGTTTCAATCCTCGCCCGGTCGTCTGACCGGGCGCTACCCAGAAGGCGCTGTCGCGGAAGCACTTGAACCGCCCCGGGTTTCATGGAGGCTGATTGGTTTAAGT
>JBDTWQ010000061.1:0-10593 GCA_040006595.1 Nitrosospira sp. | reverse complement strand
ATAAAAAAATATTTGGAATGCCTTTGCATGCTATGGGTGAAGGTGCAAATTAAGTGGTAAAATCCTAATCTTTAGTGCGATTGATTCTTAATTAGATTCACATTACTAATGTTCAGTATTTTGAAATTCAAATCTTTATCAATTAGTCATCGCTTGCGCGGTTTACTTCTCCTGGCGATGCTAACTTTCATGAGCGCTACCGGTGCGGCTGAAAGTGTTCGTCCGTTTACGCTCGGAAGCCTTGCGCAAGTTCTTGATGCCCGCGCAGGTAAGCCTTTCATCCTCGTTTTCTGGTCTCTTGACTGTCAATATTGCCCAACCGAATTGAAAATGCTGAGTGAACTCAAGCGCAGCCACCCTGCATTGGATATTGTCCTCATTGCCACCGATTCAGTGAGTGATACGCCACAGCTTATTTCTCGGGCAGAAAGCTATGGGATGAACAACGTTGAGCAATGGGTCTTTGCAGAGGATATGCCAGAACGCTTGCGTTTTGAAATCGATCGTCGCTGGTACGGCGAAGTACCGCGTACGTATTTTTATGATCAGAAGCATCAGCGCGAGTCTAAGACAGGTCTGATCAACAAGAAGTTTTTTGAAGACTGGCTGGCCCGCAATGGCGTGTCTAGCCCAGGACGTTGAAGACATGATAATCAACCGTAATCCCGCTTTTTTACCCAGTCTGATGTTTGTTCTTGCTGCTCATGGTGCGTTACTGTATTTTCTTTTTAAGCAGCAGTTGATTCCTCCGCCGGAACAGTTGGCCACGCTGCTCGTCAATTTTATCCCTGCACAGAGGCCAAAGGAAGAATCCAAACCTGAGCCCCCTCCACCCACACCCAAGCCTCAACCGGTAAAGAAACCGCAGTCGCGACAAATTGTCGCGGAAGCACCGGTGTTGTCCGAGAGCGAGCCGGTCGCATTACCGTCCCAGCCAGACCCAGAACCCGCACCAGAACCTGTAGCCGTGGCGGAAGCACGTCCTGCGCAGATGGCAGCAGGGCCAATTACGCTTTCCTCGGAACTATCTGTCGCGTGCCCCCAATTAAACGCACCTGCATACCCTCCTCTTTCTCGAAGGCTTGGTGAAGAAGGCAAGCTCGTACTACGGGTAGAACTGGATGAGAGCGGTCGCGTAAACATAGTGCGAGTAGCCACAAGTAGCGGTTTCAAACGTCTCGATGAAGCCGCAATGGCTGCGGTGAAAACGTGGCGTTGTAATCCGCCCCAACGCAATGGTCAGCCGGTCGGCGCCATTGCTCTGCAACCCTTCAACTTTGTACTACAAGGAGATTGATTTAATGGAAACAGGCCTCGGATTCTCAAATTTTCTGGCCCAACTCGATGGCGTCGGTATCAGCGTGCTTATATTGCTGCTGGCGCTCTCGGTGGCAAGCTGGTATCTCATACTCACCAAAGGCATTTCCAACTTTCTGGCTGGGCGGCGTGCGGATACTTTTCTCAAACGTTTCTGGAGTGCCAGCTCATTGCAAGAGGTGAACTCGACCTTGAAAGAAGGTTCTGACGATAATGCGTTTGCACAACTTGCGCAGCTTGCGATGAATGCTGCAGTCGACTCGGAGAAGCACGGGTTGCAGAAACTTGCTGCAGCGGGTGGGGCAAGCGAGTTCATTACACGCGTATTGCGCAACGGCATCGATCAGGAGGCGACCCGTGTCGAAAATGGTCTCACGGTGATAGCTTCAGCTGGCTCGGCTGCACCCTATATCGGTTTATTCGGCACGGTGTGGGGCATTTATCACGCCCTGATACAAATCGGACTCTCCGGGCAGGGTACACTGGACAAAGTGGCTGGGCCGGTGGGCGAAGCATTGATAATGACTGCGTTGGGACTCGCCGTGGCAATTCCAGCGGTATTGGCCTACAACACATTTGTACGGCGCAATCGCATTTGGATGGCGCGTCTTGATGCTTTCGCTCATGATCTTTTTGTATTGATCGCCGTCGGGGCAAAAACCAATAGCTCCGCAGGCGATGAACGTCCGTTGCGTGTAGTGGCTCCTAGTGAAAGGAGGTCGTGATGGCATTTGGCAGCATGGACAATAGCAACCGCCAGATACCCATGGCGGAGATCAATGTGGTACCGCTGGTGGACGTAATGCTGGTACTGCTGGTAATTTTCATCATTACCGCACCTCTGCTTACACATTCCGTCAAAGTCGATTTGCCCAAGGCATCCAGCAGTCCGAATATCACCCAACCGGAGCATGTCGAGTTCGCCCTTCGTGACGATGACAGTCTCTACTGGAATGGCGAACCTGTTACCATGGACCAATTGGCGCCTCGTTTTACCGCAGCGGTGAAGCAGGACCCCAATATCGAACTGCATATCCGCGCGGATAAACGTGTCCATTACGAACATGTAGCAAAGGTGATGTCTATAGCAGCGAAAGCCGGGCTGGTACGAATTGGATTCGTCACTGATCCCTCAAAACAGTAGCTGCTTGCTCAAACATGGCTAAATCATGACTTCCAGCGTCCCACTACTATCCGCGTGCACGATATCTGGTAAATGCTATCGGGTTGGCGGGATAGCCATGATTATATGCCTGCCGTAGCTCGTCCACGCAGTTGGCGGCGCATTCTGCTGCATTGCATCATTGCTTCCACGGGGCTGGGTCTAGGCTTCGTGTCATGGTTTATCGCCAAACCCTTGTCAACCCGGATCCACCAGACCGTACCGGGACAACGGCTGACGGTAACCGCAACACCTGACATCGACGTCAGTCTGGACGCCGATAGCAGCGTCACTATCTCTAACTCCCAGCCTCCCCGGATCGAGTTGCTGCGAGGCAACGCTTATTTTGATGTCAAACACAACGACGCCGGCAAACTGCAAGTGAAAGTTGGTACAGTGTATATTAGAAATGTTGGTACCCGTTTTAGTGTCAGGATGCGGGGGAATGGAGGCAGCGTTGCTGTAGCAAGCGGACAGGTCGAGATCCAGGTAGAAACCGGAACATACTTGGTTAGCGCGCGTGAACGGGCGGATTTCGACAGCGCACGCGTCTTTGGACAGAGAGTTATCTCTGAAGCGGACGTCGCTCCATGGCGGCCCGGGCGATAGTTTTCTGCGGCCGCGTTGCTGGACGAATCTGCCCAAGTTTCCCACGTATTTCTGATCTGCAAGCTAAGACGTCATCTTTGGCCATAACCTCAACGCTGGGACCAAAGCATATACTTTGGGTCATTACCCACATAACCTTAAAAGCGCGCTTGTTCCATTGAAACCCGTTGCAATTTTCAGGCAATTTCCCACCGAGGGTCCAGGGTACTTCGCTACGTTTCTTGATTCTCGTTCCATTCCATGGCGGCTTGTCAAGATCGACGCGAACGAGGCGCCTCCCTCTAGTGTCAATCAATTCAGTGGACTTGTGTTCATGGGGGGACCCATGAGTGTGAACGATGATTTACCATGGATTGACCCTGAGCTCACATTAATCCGGCAAGCGGTGGCAAACGATATTCCAGTCTTGGGCCATTGTCTTGGCGGACAATTGATATCAAAGGCGCTTGGAGGCGTGGTAGGCAAAAATCCGGTCAAGGAAATCGGCTGGGGAGAGGTCAGCGTCGCGGACAACCCTGTTGCCCGCGAATGGTTCGGGGAATTATCAAAATTTAAATCGTTCCATTGGCATGGCGAAGCCTTTAGTCTCCCGAACGGCGCAACTCGCGTGCTTTCCAGCCCCTACTGCGAAAATCAGGCTTTCACATTGGGTATGCATCTGGGAATGCAATGTCATGTCGAAATGACTGAAGATATGGTGAAAGCCTGGTGCCAAACAGGCGCTGAGGAAATCGCCGGCAGTTCCGGACCAGCGGTGCAATCGGTGGAGGCAATGCTAATGGATTTGGCCAACCGGGTGTCAGCATTAAAGCAGGTCGCCAACCGCTTGTATACAAAATGGATTTCAGGTCTATCATAGCAAAACAGCACAAATACTTCGAATCATTCGCGGAAATTCTGAAATTGCAGCGGAAATTCGGTGATTGATTTCTTTACCAGTTGTATTGCTTCCTGCAAAGTGTCCCGCTTTGCCCCTGAAATACGCACCGCCTCCCCCTGGATACTGCCCTGCACCTTGAGTTTGCTGTCTTTGATGAGCCTGATAATTTTTTTCGCCAACTCGCTTTCTACCCCCGTTTTAACCGTAACTTGCTGTTTGACTTTATTGCCGCTAATTTTTTCTGCCGCCCCCTTGTCCAGGCAACGTACGTCAACGCTGCGCTTGGCAAGTTTGACCATTAGAATGTCCAATACCTGGCTCAGTTTGAATTCATCATCCGCATAAACGGTAAGCTTGTAATCCGCCTGCTCCACACGCGCATCCGAACCCTTGAAATCGAAGCGTGTGCTGACCTCCTTGTTCACCTGATCAATTGCGTTTCTGACTTCCTGCTTGTCAACTTCTGAAACAATATCGAATGACGGCATAACCGGCCCTCCTCAAGTTAGTTCCGAAGAATTTATCCGGCTCGTGATCCGCCAATTATTTTCGGTTCTTCAAATTTGCCGCAATGCGCATCCGTAGCGCATTCAGCTTGATGAATCCCGCCGCATCGGCTTGGTTGTAAGCACCTTTGTCTTCTTCGAAGGTGGCGATGCGGGGATCGAACAGCGAATCGGTTTTTGAGTCCCGCCCGACTACGATAACATTTCCCTTGTAGAGCTTTACCCGCACCCAGCCGTTCACATGAGCCTGGGATGCATCAATCATGGTTTGCATCATTCTGCGCTCGGGACTCCACCAGTAACCATTGTAAATCAAGGTCGCATAGCGTGGCATTAGCTCATCTTTCAGATGAGCCACTTCACGGTCGAGAGTGATAGATTCGATTGCACGATGGGCGCGCAGCATGATAGTGCCCCCCGGGGTCTCGTAACAGCCACGAGATTTCATACCAACATAGCGGTTCTCGACCAGATCCAGACGTCCGATCCCATGCTTGCCGCCTAATTGATTGAGTTTGGCGAGTACGCGCGCGGGAGAAAGTTTTTTACCATTTAAGGCTATGATATCGCCTTGCTTGAACTCCAGATCGAGATATTCCGCCTCGTCAGGCGCTTTTTCCAGCGACACGCTCCAGCGCCACATCGACTCCTCGGGTTCCTGCGCAGGGTCTTCGAGAATACGGCCTTCATAGGAAATATGCAGCAGGTTGGCATCCATACTGTAAGGAGAGCCGCCTTTTTTCTTCATTTCCACGGGGATGCCATGCTGTTCTGCATATCTCAGGAGCTTTTCCCTGGACGTAAGATCCCATTCACGCCACGGCGCGATCACGCGGATATCAGGCTGGAGCGCGTAGTAGCCGAGTTCGAAGCGCACCTGGTCATTGCCCTTTCCGGTTGCGCCATGCGAGACCGCGTCTGCTCCGGTTTTACGCGCGATTTCAATCTGCCGCTTGGCAATCAGTGGGCGGGCAATACTGGTGCCGAGCAGGTATTCCCCCTCATAAACAGTGTTGGCGCGGAACATGGGAAAAACGAAATCGCGCACAAATTCTTCGCGCAGATCGTCGATAAAAATTTCCTTCACACCTAGCTGTTTGGCCTTGGCGCGTGCAGGCTCTACTTCCTCCCCCTGGCCAATATCGGCGGTGAAAGTGACGATTTCGCACTGATAAGTATCCTGTAACCATTTCAAAATCACCGACGTATCCAGTCCGCCTGAAAATGCCAGGACGACTTTGTTAACTTGGGTGACTGAAGACGCACCAGCTTTTTTTATTTTTTTCATGCTCGATTTTTTCCTGCTTGTGGTTGCTAAAAAATCTTAACCCGGATGTTTCATAAATTCGCGTGATGATTGTGCAAACTTTGTTTTGTAGGGAAATTTTGTGAAAGAGTGGCAAATTATTCATACGCCGGACTGAATAAAATTTCCATACGAAACAAAAAGATCAGCGAGGACGCGCGTCAATTTTGAAATATTCGGATTAAATCCTTACAGGATAATTTTTTATTTCACGCCATCCCAAAATTCCAAATTTACGACCCTCGCTTCGCAAACTGCCAGTTAGAACCCGGATTATCAGCGTCCTATACTCTTCCCAACAGCAAATATTCCATCAACGCCTTCTGCGTGTGCAACCGATTCTCAGCTTCTTCCCATACCACCGACTGTGGACCATCAATCACCTCCGCCGCCACCTCTTCCCCGCGATGGGCAGGCAGACAGTGCATAAAAAGGGTGTCTTTCTTGGCGCAGGACATCATTTCAGCATCCACGCGAAAATTGGCGAAGTCTTTTTTCCGCTCCTCGGTTTCTGCCTCAAAACCCATGCTGGTCCAAACGTCAGTGGTGACGAGATCGGCATCTTTCACTGCATCATGCGGATCGGCGAATTCCTCGTAGTGATCGGTGCCATAGAGTCCAGCCCGATCCGGCTCAACTTCGTAACCCGGCGGAGTCGAGACATGCACATTGAAATCGAATACCTCCGCCGCCTGGAGCCAGGTATTGCAAACGTTGTTGGAATCTCCAATCCATGCCACCGTCTTGCCCGAGATACTTCCGTTTTGCTCGATGAAGGTAAAAATATCCCCCATGATCTGGCATGGGTGATATTCGTCAGTCAACCCGTTGATCACCGGCACGCGCGAGTGCGCGGCGAAACGCCTGATGATGTCGTGCTCGTAAGTACGGATCATGACGATATCCACCATGCGCGAAATCACACGTGCTGCATCTTCTACAGGCTCGCCTCGTCCCAATTGCGTATCCCGGGTGGAAAGATAGATCGCTGCGCCGCCCAGCTGATGCATACCCGCCTCAAACGACAACCGTGTGCGCGTCGAGTGCTTGTCGAAAATCATTGCCATGGTACGGTCTTCCAGTGGCCAATAACGCCGGTATTGCTTGAATTCATGCTTGATCCAGCGTGTGCGCTCGAATAAATATTCGAACTCCTCGCGGGAGAAATCGTTGAACTGTAAAAAATGGTTGATCTGCATATTCTCGTAAATCATGGATTGCGAATCTCGAAACTTGAAACGTGCATCAAAAGCTTCACGCTTCACTTTTCACGACTTACAATCGTCTGTCAAGCCGTTAAGAACTTCCTTATTATTGCAGACAAGATATTTACTACCTGTTCCGCCTCGCTCCGTTGCATTACCAGCGGCGGCAGGAGACGCACCACCTTATCCGAGGTCACATTGATCAAGAGGCCCTGTTTTAAGGCTTCTTTCACAAGATCACCGCAAGGCTTGGAAAGTTCGATACCGATCATCAATCCCTGGCCACGAATTTGTCTGACATCAGACAGGCCCGCCAGTTGTGCTTTAAACATGCTGCGCATGAAGTCGCCCAGTTCCATCGCATTTCTAATCAAATCATCTTCTTCGATTACCTCTAGCGTGGTGAGCGCGGCAGTACAGGCGAGCGGGTTGCCGCCGAAAGTGGAAGCGTGATTGCCGGGCTTGAACACTTCCGCTGCCGTGCCTTTCGCAAGACAGGCACCGATGGCCATGCCCGAACCCAAACCTTTGGCCAGCGTTATCACATCCGGAACAATGCCGCTGTGTTGAAAGGCGAACCATTTTCCGCTACGGCCGATTCCGCACTGTACCTCGTCCAGCATCAGCAACCAGCCGTTCTGATCGCATAGATGCCGCAAACCTTGAAGATAGCTGGCTTGCGGCACATTGACCCCCCCTTCCCCCTGATACGGTTCAACCAGTATGGCGACAACATTCTTGTTGTGCACGCCCACTTGCGCCACGGCTTCCAGATCATTGTACGGAACCCGTGCAAAGCCGGTGAGCAGCGGTTCGAAACCAGCCTGTACCTTGCGATTGCCACTCGCGGTCAAAGTCGCCATGGTACGTCCATGAAAGGATTTCTCCATCACGATAATGGTAGGCAGATCTATATTCCGGCCATGGCCATAAAGTCTTGCCAGCTTGATCGCGGCTTCATTTGCTTCCGCGCCTGAATTGCAGAAAAATGCGTTGTCCATGCCTGACAACGCCGCCAGCCTGCTGGCCAGCTGTTCCTGTTTGGCTATATGGTAAAGATTGGAGGTATGGATAAGCGTCCCGGCCTGCTTGCAAATTGCCTTTACAAGCTTTGGATGACAATGCCCCAGACCGCATACAGCAACGCCCGCCAGCGCGTCGAGATAGCGCGTGCCTGCCTCGTCCCACAACCATACGCCCTCCCCTCTGGCAAAAGTAACGGGGAGCTGCATATAGGTATTCATCAGATTTGGCATAAGAGCATCTCTATAAATTCAAATTTTCGAGCATCCGCTTCGCGGATTGCCTGCTTAAATCTTAAATCGCCCGGTCATGTACTGCGTACTCATAAAACTTATCGCTTTCAAAAATATGCGGCGCGCGCGAAAGTTTCCTGCATACCATTCAGTTGGTAAATTAGCTGACTTGAAACTTCGAATTTATAGCGGCGCTCGTATAGACGTATCCATAAATAAATCCGTTTTTCCAGAGCCAGAATGCAGCACGGCGGCATGAGCCGCCGTGAATTGTTTGTTGCACCATCCGTATCTTTACCTATTTAACCAGCTTTTTCAAGCCTTTTTCCTCAGCGGCGGTCAATAGCCTCAAACATGGCAGATAGCCGTCGTAAACGATCCCATGCAGTTCAACACGTTTTTGCGAACGCAACATGCTCACTAGATATCGCACGACCTCGTGCGTAATAGTTTGGCCTGGCACCAGTACTGGAATGCCAGGCGGATATGGAGTGATTTGATCCGCGCATACCTTGCCATCCAGACCGGTATTTACCTTCTCCTGTTCATCCAGCAGCGGCATCAGTTCGCCGCCACAGTAGAATGCGTCGCGCGGCAGATATTTCAAATCAGTAAAACCCGGAATCTCAGGGATCTGGTATAGCCGCCGGGGAGCACGGCCTTCACGCGCGATACGCATTAGCGCATCATAGAGACGTGATACCTTGCTGCGGGTAGTGCCGATGGTAAGCAGTAAAGTCAAGGTATTGAATGTGGATTTTTCCACCTGAATATTATACCGCTCGAATAGTTCCCGAATTAGGTCTTCCACTGTAAATCCACAGCGGGAAATGTCCACGGTCACCTTGGTGGAATCGAGCTGAATATTGTCATGCTTTACTTCATCAGGCAGCAAATCAGGGAGCTCCAGCACCCGGAATACTCCGGTGGAGTTGATTTGCGTACGTACCTCCTTCGCCAGTTCCAGCGTCCGCGAAAGCAGCTTGTATCCTTCCAGCATCGCCTGTTTGCGCGCCACGTCGAGGCTTGCAATCATGCTGTACTGCGGACTGGTGGAAGTATGCATATTGAAGTTTTCACGAAACAGGTGTTCATTGAAATCGGGGTCATTAACATGAATCATGCTGGATTGAGAAAAAGCCGACAACACTTTATGCGTGCTCTGGGTGGCGTAATCTGCGCCTGCTTCCATCGCGGTGGGACGGAAAGCCGGATGAAAGCGGGCAAAGCCGTACCAGGCCTCGTCGATGATGACTTTGATGCCTTTGGCATGCGCTGCCTCAATGATAGGGGGCAAATCGTAACGCAGACCGTCGTAAGTGCAACTGGTGAGTATAAGTGCCTGCGCATCCGGGTGTTCTTCGATGGCATTGAACAGAGTCTGTTTCGGCACGGGCCCGTAAACGCTGAATTTCTTGTTGACCGATGAGTCGAGATAAATCGGATGAGCGCCGGATAATACGACACCATGGTGAACGGACTTGTGGCAGTTCCGATCCAGCAATAGTTTCTCACCGGGAGCGAGCAGTGTCTGAAATATCACCTTGTTGGCGGTGGAGGTGCCGTTGGTGGCAAAAAAGGTGCGCCGCGCGCCGAACGCCTTGGCTGCAATCTTCTGTGCTTCTGCGATCACGCTAGTGGGTTCCATCAACGAATCAAGCATCGGCACCGACACTGACAGATCGGCGCGAAAAATATGCTCACCAATGAACTGATAAAAATCGCTAGCCCAGGGGCTGTCGCGGAGCGAATCACCGGAGGAGTGCCCGGGCGTGTGCCAGGCGTCCTTCGCCATGAGTACATAATTCTTGAGCTGATCGTAAAACGGTGTGCGCGCTTTTTCCTGAAGCTGGGCGTTGAGAATGCGATACATGCCCCGATAGTCACGCTCTTCGCGGTAGAAATAGCCGTCCACCGTTTCGGAAAAAAGTGCATCTACCACTTCATCCTCTTTTTCCTGTGCAATCAGGATATAGATGTCCAGTTCAGGACGAAAACGGGTAATCTCCTGTACCAGCTTTAACGCCGTCATTTGCAAGTTGCGGGAGCCCTTTTCACCATTTTTCAGGGTGTAGAGCGTATCGTCCACCACTACCGACTGAATGTCGCCATCTTGCTCAATTGCCTGGAGCGCTTCGCGCGCGGTGGTAACGCCGATAAAACTGATACCTAACGGGTTTTCCAGAGACTTGGCGGCAGCATTCAGTCCCTTAATGAGCTCCTTTAATATCAGTTTCTCATCGTTGATAACGAGAATTCGGCTTATTGGTCTCTTCATGAAAACACTGCTTCCAATATGAAAAGCGCTTTATGCGCTAAAACAACATTGATTGCAAGCCTCAGGAGAGTTTT
>JBDTWQ010000060.1:0-3865 GCA_040006595.1 Nitrosospira sp. | reverse complement strand
TAGCAAAGGGTATGCCGTACAGTGGCAGCGCTGCCATGCTTTGGGCCTCGACCGCACGCGCATAACCCATTAACGATACCAGCGGCAGCTTGTATATCCAGACATGATCGGGATCATTCCTGATCGCGGCATGCACCGCTTGCACCACTTGGCTGGGGGTCAGTTCGCGCTTCGCATAACATCCCATCAGGGATGGAATGTCACCCAACGGGAGCAGTTCATTCAAAATCAATCTTCCTGAATCACTAGCAATATTTGCCCTGCGGATACGTGCGCGCCTTCCTTGCAGAATAGCTGCCGTAATGTGCCGTTGACCGGTGCCTCCACTGCGAATTCCATTTTCATCGATTCGACGATCACCACAGGCCTCCCTGCTGTGACGCGCTGCCCCTCCTTGACCAGTAGTTTCCATACCGTCCCGGTCACGTGCGCGCTAACAACCTGGGCTCCCTCTGGCAGATCCAGTTCGCTCTGTGTATCCGCCTCGCCAAGCGCGGCCTCGCTCACGTATTCTGCCTTGCCCTCAACCTTCCAGCGTTCACGCTCGGCCTCAAACGCAGCCTGCTGTGTAGCTTTAAAGGTGCTGATAGACGCCGCATTCTGTTGCAGGAAGAGGTTGTACTGCTTCAAACTGAACGTAGTTTCCTCTACGCGCAACTTAAAGTGCCCGGTAATGAAATCCTTGCGCAGCTTGAGCAGTTCGCTTTCGCTTACCGGATAAAACCGGATCTGATCGAAAAAACGCAGCAGCCAGGGCTTCCCATCCTTGAAGTCGGCGGTCTGGCGATAGCGATTCCACATCTGTACAGTGCGTCCGACAAATTGATAACCGCCAGGGCCTTCCATGCCGTAAACACACAAATAAGCTCCGCCTATCCCTACCGCGTTCTCGGGAGTCCAGGTGCGAGCTGGATTGTACTTTGTGGTAACCAGCCGGTGACGTGGATCCACTGGTGTCGCCACCGGTGCGCCCAGATAAACGTCGCCCAACCCCATCACCAGGTAGCTCGCGTTAAACAGAATGTGCTGTACTGCTTCAATGCTATCCAGTCCATTGATCCGACGAATGAACTCGATGTTGCTCGGACACCATGGCGCATCCTTCCGCACCGAGTGGATGTATTTTTCGATCGCCAATCGTGTCGCCTCGTCATCCCAGGAAAGCGGCAGATGCACGATACGCGTTGGTACTTCCATGTGCTCAATGGCTGGCAGCTTCTTTTCCGCAGCAATGAGACTCTTCAGCAGTTTGTCACACGACAATTTGCGTGAATCGAAATGGATTTGCAACGAGCGGATGCCCGGTGTCAGATCTACGATACCTTTGAAGCGGCCTTCATTGCGAGCTTCCTGCACCCATTCCATCAGTGCATGTGCACGAAAGCGCAGATTGAGATCGAGTTCCAGCGGCCCATATTCGACCAGCAGATTTTTGTCGCCGGACTGTCGATACACCACCTGTACCTGCCGGGAATTTTCCGGAATGCGATGCAGAATAGGATTATCCGTTTTGCCGCTTGCCTGGGGAAATGCGGGAAGAATTTTCGGCATCCGAAGGTGCCGGATGGTCGCGTCCTGCAACTTTTCCAGCGCAAGTGCCTGCTCCGCTGACATCCGGCAAAAACGCACGCTATCACCTGGCTTGAGTTGCCCCATTTTCCATAACTCAGCCTGGATGATAGTTACAGGACAGACGAATCCACCCAGACTTGGTCCATCTGGACCAAGTATCACCGGCATGTCGCCGGTGAAGTCTACCGCACCGATGGCGTAGGCGTTATCATGAATGTTGGAGGGATGTAATCCCGCCTCACCACCATCGCTACGCGCCCATTGCGGTTTTGGTCCAATCAGACGCACACCACTGCGACTTGAGTTGTAGTGCACTTTCCAGTCCACAGCAAAAAAAATCCGGACATCTTCGTCAGTAAAGAAGTCCGGCGCTCCGTGTGGTCCGTACAGCACGCCAATTTCCCATGTATCACTGTACCGTGGGATCAATGGCTCCGGCAGCATATGGTGAGCGTGGGAGTTCGCCGCGATGATATGCAGCACATCACCGGTGAGCAAGGTGCGGCCTGCGTGCCCACCGAACTGTCCGAGTGTGAAGGTGGACTTGCTACCCAGATAATCAGGTACCTGAAAACCGCCCTGGACAGCAAGATAGGCACGACAGCCAAGATTTACGATCTTGCCGAATTGCAGCAGCGCACCGGCTTTGACTGAATGCGATCGCCACAGCGCCAGAGGTTCACCGTCCAGGCGCACCTCCATCTGCGCGCCGCACACCGCGATGATACTGTCACAGTTGAAGCGCAGCGTCGGACCAGCGAGCGTGATCTCGAGCCCGGCCTTATCTTCTGCGTTATTGACCAGACGGTTGGCCAGTCGGAATGCCAAACCATCCATCGGCCCTGATGGCGGTACACCGATATTCCAGTAACCGATGCGGCCGGGATAATCCTGCACCGTAGTTTGCACCCCTGGGGCCAGGACATCAACCGTGTGTGGAGCGTAATGAAACCCATTCAGAAAGCTCGTCGTGTACCAACCGCCGCGAAATGCCGTGCCACGCAAAATCTGTTTAAGATAATCCAGGTTGGTTTCGATACCCTGCAGCAAGGTCGCATCCAGCGCGGTCAGCAGCTTGTCGATAGCCTGCTCGCGATCTGTTGCATGCACGATTATTTTTGCCAGCATGGGGTCATAGAACGGGGATACCTCGACGCCGCGTTCCACCCAGGTTTCAATACGCGCCATGGGCGGAAACTCTGCTGCAGTGAGCGTGCCACAGGAGGGCTGAAAATCCCTCGCTGGATTTTCGGCGTATACGCGTACCTGAATGGACGCACCCCTGGGCTTGAGGTCAAACGAATCGAGCGGCGGCAGATCTCGGGCAGCTTGCCGGATCATCCATTCCACCAAGTCAATACCGGTTACTTCTTCGGTCACGCCGTGCTCTACCTGCAGCCGTGTATTCACCTCAAGGAAATAGAATTCTCCGCTGGATGCATCGAAAATATATTCCACCGTACCGGCAGATTGATAATTGACTGCCTTGCCCAACCGTACTGCCGCATCCAGCAGAGCCTGCCGTAAGCGGGGCGTTAGGTGGGGCGCGGGTGTTTCTTCAATTACCTTCTGGTTGCGCCTCTGCATGGAGCAGTCGCGCTCACCCAGCGCAATGACTCCGCCCTTGCCGTCGCCAAATATTTGCACCTCAATATGGCGCGCATTTTCGACGAATTTTTCCAGAAACAGACCAGCGTCCTTGAAATTATTCTGCGCCAGGTATTTCACCGATTCGTAGGCACCACTCAGCTCATCCTTGTTCCAGCACAAGCGCATGCCGATGCCGCCGCCCCCGGCGGTACTTTTCAGCATGACCGGATAACCGATATAAGCCGCCTGATGAAGTGCATCTTCCATGCTTTCCAGCAAGCCGGTTCCCGGCAGCAACGGCATCTGGTTCTGCAAGGCCAGCTCGCGCGCCGTATGCTTCAGTCCGAAAGAACGCATCTGCTGTGGACTGGGGCCGATGAAGCAAATGCCTTGCGCAGCGCATTGCTCGGCGAAGTCCGCTTTCTCACTGAGAAAACCATAACCAGGGTGAATGGCCTTTGCACCGGTATGCCTGGCGACTTCGAGTATCTTGTCGGCACGCAGATAGCTTTCCGCCGCGACGCCGCTGCCGATGCAATACGCTTCGTCGGCCTCCAGCACATGGCGCGACAGCGCATCAGCATCAGTGTAAACCGCCACGCTTTTCACACCCATGCAACGCAACGTGCGAATGATACGAGAGGCGATAGCGCCACGATTGGCAATCAATACTTTATCAAACATGATCTCTTCCTATCTCTGG
>JBDTWQ010000059.1:0-10558 GCA_040006595.1 Nitrosospira sp. | reverse complement strand
GTCCGTCACCGCCCTACTTCACCTCAAACCCGAACGGGAGAACCCGTATTAACGGCCACGCCCGCCCGAACGATGCAGCGCGGGCATGCGACCTGCAGCGGGTTTCGCGGGTATTCTGGCTGCTGCTTGTGGTTTGGCACCTGGCTGGCCTCTTCGTTGACTGCGCCCGGGTAGTCCGGGTAGCGTATGGCGCTGTCCTCCGCCGCTCCCATTCACAATCGGCTCCGCCCTGATGCGGGGATCCGGCTCGAAACCAGCAATAACTTTATTCAATAACTCTCGTTTGATCAGTCTCTCGATATTCGTCAATAGCTTGAGTTCATCCACGCACACTAGCGATACCGCATCTCCTTCTGCCCCGGCGCGGCCAGTGCGCCCGATACGATGGACATAATCCTCCGGCACGTTGGGCAATTCAAAGTTGACCACATGCGGTAATTCGTTGATATCGATTCCCCTTGCGGCAATGTCGGTTGCTACCAGCACCTGCAGGCTACCAGTCCTGAATTCCGCCAATGCTCGAGTGCGCGCCGACTGGCTTTTATTGCCGTGTATGGCGAGCGATGGAATACCACTCGTGACCAGATGCTCGGCCAGTTTGTTGGCGCCGTGCTTCGTGCGGGTGAACACCAGCACCTGCGACCAGTCGTGCTGCTTGATAAGATGGGCAAGCAGATCACGCTTTCGTTCACGATCTACTGGATGCACTACATGCGTTACGTTGTCGGCGGTTGCGTTGCGTTGCGCGACCTCGATCATCGCAGGCTGGTTGAGCAAATTTTTCGCCAGCGCCCGGATCTCATCGGAAAAGGTGGCAGAGAACAACAAGTTCTGCCGCTGTTTGGGCAAAAGCACAAGTATTTTTTTTATATCACGAATGAAACCCATGTCGAGCATGCGGTCAGCTTCGTCCAGCACCAGGATTTCTACGTGCGAAAGATCGAGCGTTTTTTGCTGTACATGATCCAGCAGGCGTCCTGGGGTGGCTACCAGAATATCCACGCGGCTTTTCAGGCGGGTAATTTGCGGATTAATGCTGACCCCGCCTATCATTACCATCGAACTTAATTTCAGGTATTTGCCATAATCACGTATGCTTTCCTCCACCTGCGCCGCAAGTTCGCGGGTAGGGACGAGAATCAACGCACGTATCGGTGGCCGCCCGCTGGATGGCCCTTTGATGCTCTTGTCGGACAAGCGATGCAGGATAGGTAAGGTAAAGCCGGCAGTCTTGCCGGTGCCGGTTTGCGCGCCAGCCAGCAAATCGCCACCAGCCAGAACAGCGGGGATCGCTTGCAACTGAATGGGAGTGGGGTCAATGTAGCCGCATTCGGTTACGGCACGAATGATTTCATCGGACAGGCCGAAAATAGAGAAAGACATAAAATTCCAGGGGTAAAATCGGCCTGTCGCCCCGGTTACGAGACGCCAGTCTTAGGCAGATGGGTAAAGTTTGAAAAAATAGAATGGGCGTGGGGACATGGAGCGAACGCCGCAGGTTAAAATTATAACAGATTACAGATCGACGCGCCGCGCTTAACTGCGAGGCATTTATCTCTATACGAAGCCCGGGTGTTAAAGCACGTAGCGGGCTAAATCCTCGCTTTGGGACAAGCTGTTGAGCCGCCCGTCGACATATGTGGCATCGATAATGATCGTATCGCCGCTGTGCTTTGCGGCATCAAAGGAAACTTCTTCCAGAAGTTTTTCCATCACCGTATATAGGCGCCTCGCACCGATATTCTCGGTTCTTTCGTTGACCGCAAAAGCAATCTCCGCCAGACGCTTAACCGCGTCGGGTGTAAACTCCAGCTTGATCCCTTCGGTTCCCAGCAGCGCCTCGTATTGGCGCGTCAGGCATGCATCGGTGTTGGTGAGGATTTGTACAAAATCGTCAGCGCTCAGACTTGTCAGTTCCACGCGAATTGGAAAGCGCCCTTGCAGTTCCGGTATTAAATCAGAAGGTTTGGCGAGGTGAAATGCGCCACTGGCGATGAACAGGATATGATCGGTTTTTATCATGCCGTATTTCGTGGAAACGGTCGTGCCTTCCACCAGCGGTAGCAAGTCCCGTTGTACGCCTTGGCGTGATACATCCGCGCCCGACGTTTCGGAGCGACTGGTAATCTTGTCGATTTCATCCAGAAACACGATGCCGTTCTGTTCAACATTTTGCACCGAGCGAAGCTTCAGTTCTTCATCATTGACGAGCTTGGATGCTTCTTCATCGGTAATGAGCTTCATCGCCTCGCGGATTCTCAGCTTGCGGGTTTTTTTTCTTTCCCCGCCCAGATTTTGGAACATACCTTGAATTTGAGTAGTAAGTTCCTCCATCCCCGGCGGGGCAAAGATTTCCATGTGAGCATGTGCTGTTGACACCTCGATTTCAATTTCCTTGTCGTTGAGCTCGCCTTCACGCAGTTTCTTGCGGAATTTCTGCCGGGTGGCATTGTCCCCTTCCGCAGCTTCTATTTGTGAACTCATCTCTCTTGCGGGCGGTAGCAACACGTCAAGGATACGCTCTTCAGCATGGTCTTCCGCGCGTGCTTTCATCTTATGGGTTTCCTGCTCACGGGATTGCTTGATGGCGGATTCCACCAGATCTCGAATAATGGAATCCACATCGCGTCCGACATAACCTACTTCGGTGAATTTGGTCGCTTCTACCTTGATGAATGGCGCATCGGCGAGTTTTGCCAGGCGGCGCGCGATTTCTGTTTTGCCAACTCCCGTAGGGCCGATCATCAAAATATTTTTTGGCGTGATTTCCTGCCGGAGAGGATCCATTACCTGCTGCCTGCGCCAGCGATTTCTGAGCGCAATGGCCACGGATCGCTTGGCGGCATCCTGACCGATGATGTGCTTATCCAACTCGTGGACGATTTCCTGCGGGGTTAGTTGGGACATGGTTTCAGGCATCAGTGGTAAATGGTAGGATGTGAAAAAAATAGAACGAGAAACAGGATTCAAACATTTGATAGGCAGCAAAGCGTGCTTCGCTTGATCGCATCCGGTGAAAGATGCTGCATCCTTTCCTTGTGTTTCACCTCACATCTCACCGTTCACGTTTTGAGACTTGCACGTTACTCCAGAACTTCGATTATATGGTTCTGATTGGTATAGATACAGAGGTCGCCTGCGATGGTAAGCGACTTCTTGACGATTTCCAGCGGCGTCAGACTGGTATTCTCCAGGAGCGCGCGCGCGGCAGAATGAGCGTAAGAGCCACCGCTTCCGATCGCAGCAAGTCCAAGCTCAGGCTCGATTACATCACCCGACCCGGTGATAATGAGAGTGGTTCCGGGGTCGGCCACGATCAGCATCGCTTCCAGTCGGCGCAAAATGCGATCGGTGCGCCAATCCTTCGCCAACTCCACTGCCGAACGCATGAGGTGCCCCTGATGCTTTTCAAGCTTACCTTCAAAACGCTCGAACAAGGTAAAAGCATCGGCTGTGCCACCTGCAAATCCCGCGAGAATTTTGTCGTGGTAGAGCCTGCGCACCTTGCGGGCGCTAGCCTTGGCTACGATAGCGCCCAAAGTTACCTGGCCATCGCCTCCGAGCGCGACTTGAGTACCGCGTCGCGCCGAAAGTATGGTAGTACCGTGATATTCTGGCATGAGTTAGCGCGAGATGATTGAAAGCAAAGATTATAGCGCTGATTCGCAGAAAAAATGCAAACTGTACGGTTAGTGTTTATACCGGAGTTCAACCTTTCTTCTTCGCTCGCGGATGAGCCGCATCGTACACCTTCGCCAAATGTTGAAAATCAAGATGGGTATAAATCTGCGTTGTGCTGATGCTGGCGTGCCCCAGCATTTCCTGTACGGCCCGCAAGTCGCCACTCGACTGTAACAAGTGGGAGGCAAACGAATGCCGCAGTACGTGGGGATGGATATTGGCGTTGATTCCTTGCCGCACCGCCTGAATTTTCAGCCGTTGACTGATTGACCGCGAACTGATGTTTTTTCCGTACCGCGACACGAATAACGCGGTGGTTCCGGCCTTGACCAGGACCTCACGCCGTTTCATCCATTCGCGCAAGACCTGTATTGCCTGGCTGCCTATGGGCACGATGCGGGTTTTACTTCCTTTGCCGGTGACGCGCGCCGTGCCGTCGGAAAAACTCAAATCCGCGGGTTCCAGAGCGGTAAGCTCCGCCAGTCGCAATCCCGAGGAATAACACAGCTCGAACATGGCTTTGTCCCGCAATGCCATTAAATCATCATCGACAGGAAACTCTAGCAGCTTCGCGGCCTCATCGGGTGAAAGCGTATGAGGCAAGGATTTTGGCGACTTTGGCGCATGTACCCCGGCGCAGGGATTACAAACATAGTCGTGGTTCCGAGTCAGATAATTGTAGAAGCCACGCCATGCTGACAGCATTCTGGCTAGACTTCTGCCAGCGAATCCTTTCCCGTGAAGCTGGGCTATAAACCGGCGAATGTGATGAATCTGCAGCTGATCTAGCGATGTTTCCTTCGCGAGTTTCACCAAGACGGCAATATCATGCGCGTAACTTTCGCACGTAAGCGATGATAAACGCCGTTCATTGGCAAGATGGAAAAGATATGCAGCAGCAAGTGCAGCCGGGTTATCGCCGGATGTCATATTACCTCTTATGTTTTCGTCATTCTAAAATATCCGTACTCATTATTTCGCTTTTATAGGATTCGCCAGCCAGCCTGTACCGTGCTAATGCAGCGCTTACAAGCTCCCCGAGGTGCATCAGATAAATGGTTCCCATTTCCGGATAAAATCGATGTGGATCCTCGCTTCCCATTACTAACAGCCCGACGGTTTGCTCCGCTCGCAGAGGTACCATCGCAAATGAGCGCAGACGAATAGAATCTTCCCCAAAAAAGCCTTTGATTTCATCCAGTACATGGGGGCCGCAATAAGGACGCAGCAGGCTTTCGGCTACGATGCAGATATCAGCGCTCGTTGGAGTGAGTTCCGGCAGACTGGGATTCTCGCCGGATATGCTCCATAACCGTAGCGCCATATGTGGTATCGAAAAATCCTCGCGCAGGTTAAAATGCAGCGCATGCAATAAATCGCTCAGACGTGTAAATGTGAGTAGCGTAACGGCCAGACGGTGCATTTTTTCACCAAGTGCGCCGTTTTCTTCGCCGAATCTGACCAATTCATTCAGTTTCTCTTGCAGGATGTGGTTCTTATCACGCAGCGCAATGATTTGCCGCTCGCTGATGGGAATGGCTCCGCTACCGTGAGAATGAGGAACCTGAATGTCTGCCAGCATGTCGGCATATTCCTCAAAAAATTGGGGATGCTCCCGCAGGTACTGGGCTACTTCTTCCGAATTGAATTTCATATTTCTCCCCGATGGAATTTCATAAGAGCGCATCTATAAATTCAAAGTTTTAAGTAAGCTCATTTGCCAATTGCAAGTGCGACGCAGGTAAGCAGGCGATGTGCAATGCGGATGCGCGCACATTGAATTTCACAGGTGATCATAAGTCAATCTCCCCGTCAAACACGGCAACAGCAGGACCAGTCATCCAGACTGGCTCATTCCCACCCCCCCAGCGTACAACCAAATCGCCACCGCGAAAACTGACTTTGACCATTGAGTCCAGCAGCCCCAGTTCGATTCCCGTCACCACGGCTGCACAAGCACCAGTGCCACAGGCGAGCGTTTCACCCGACCCGCGCTCATATACCCGCAGCCGAATATGACCACGATCCATTACCTGCATATACCCCGCGTTCACCCGCTGGGGAAAACGCGGATGCCGCTCAATCAGCGCACCTTCAGTCAACACCGGAGCATGATCTGCATCTGCTACCCGTTGCACCGCGTGCGGATTCCCCATGGACACTGCACTGATTTCCACCTGTCTGTTGTCGATATCGAGTGGATAAGTCAATGCGCGCTTTTCGGCGATAAAAGGAATCTCTTGCGGCTCAAATTTTGGCGCGCCCATATTGACTGTAACTGCTCCATTGGTCTCCAGCCTGGGAATGATCAGGCCGCCGAGCGTTTCGACGCGAATTTCGTTTTTACTTGTCATTCCTCGATCATGTACGTAGCGAACGAAACAGCGCGCGCCATTGCCGCATTGTTCCACCTCGCCGCCATCGGCATTAAAAATGCGATAGCGAAAATCGGCGTCGCCCTCGGCTGGTTCTATCTGTAGAATCTGATCACAGCCGACGCCAAAATGACGGTCAGCAAGCAGGCGCAGTTGCTCACAGCTAAGGGATAGAGACTGATTCACTCCGTCAATGACAACGAAATCGTTGCCCAAACCATGCATTTTTGTGAATTGAAGTTTCATTAAATGGGCTATCGGTTACGTTCAGACAAGGGTCACTGCCGGAGCCACATACAATCGCGCTGCGCTAGCATGTATTCTATCCGCTCTGACGAGATAATTCCCGTGCGTGGCATGGGCTTAGCGCGGCAAAGTGATACCTTCAAGGGCGCGAAAGTAGCTTAATCTGGAGCGAAACATGGGTTTATCTGTTATTCATCTTTTTAATACAAGCGTAATTTGGTATCCTACAAGGCCTTTTACGACTATAACCGGCTGGACAACATGAGCGACTATCTTTTTACTTCCGAATCCGTGTCCGAAGGTCACCCCGACAAGGTGGCCGATCAGATTTCCGACTCTATCCTGGATGCAATCCTGGCCCAGGATCCCAACGCACGGGTCGCCTGCGAGACTTTGTGCAGTACCGGCCTGATTGTTATGTCGGGTGAAATTACCACTGAGGCCAACGTTGACTATATGCAAGTCGCGCGCGCGGCCGTCAAACGTATTGGTTACAACAGCTCTGATATCGGCTTTGATTATCATACCTGTGCGGTATTAACCGCTTTCAACAAGCAATCCGCCGATATTGCTCAGGGAGTCAACCGCACCAAAGAAGAGGAAATGGATCAGGGCGCGGGCGACCAGGGGCTCATGTTTGGCTATGCTTGCGACGAGACGCCGCAATTGATGCCGATGCCGATTTATTACGCCCATCGCTTGATGGAGCGGCAAGCGGAACTAAGAAAAGATGGACGCCTGCCGTGGCTGCGTCCGGATGCCAAGTCGCAAGTGTCGGTGCGCTACCTGAACGGCAAGCCGCAGCGAATCGAAACCGTGGTGATATCTACCCAGCACAATCCGGATATTTCCCATGAGGAACTGAGCGAAGCGGTAATCGAGGAAATCATTAAGCCAGTGCTTCCAAAAAATATGCTGAATGGCGAGACTCGCTACCTGGTCAACCCTACAGGACGTTTTGTCGTAGGTGGGCCGATGGGCGACTGCGGATTGACCGGTCGCAAGATCATCGTGGACAGCTACGGCGGTACGGCGCATCACGGCGGCGGCGCTTTCTCCGGCAAGGATCCATCCAAGGTAGATCGCTCGGCAGCTTATGCCGGGCGCTATGTGGCCAAGAACATTGTTGCTGCGGGTATCGCCAGCAGGTGCGAAGTACAGATAGCCTATGCCATTGGTGTGGCGCGCCCGGTTTCACTGATGGTCGACACGTTCGGAACGGGAAAAATTTCCGACGATAAAATCGTCAGGCTGATCGAGCGGCATTTCGACTTGCGTCCGCGTGCCATTATTCACGCGCTCGATTTGCTGCGCCCAATTTACGAAAAAACCGCCGCCTATGGTCATTTTGGGCGGGATGAACCGGAATTCACATGGGAAGCTACCGACAAAGCCGCACGGCTTCGTACTGATGCGGGGATCGAGGTCGCAGTAGAAGCATAAATTATAACGGTTCCAAGGTTTAACGTTAGCTTCAATCCCTCCCTGACTGAGGAGCGCTGCAACGGGCAGAGTCCCGCGAGGCTCGGCCGGTGAGGATCGCAACAACGGCGCTCGTTCATTTTTCAGGAGATTTGTTTCATGAACGCTGTGCTCAGTCCTACATCTACAGATAGTAAATTTACCGATTATAAAGTTGCCGACATGTCCCTGGCAGAATGGGGACGCAAGGAAATCGCCATCGCCGAAACCGAGATGCCCGGTTTGATGGCGCTACGTGAAGAATACGCTGGCAAGAAGCCTCTGGCAGGCGCGCGTATTGCCGGTTCCCTCCATATGACTATTCAGACGGCAGTACTGATCGAAACCTTGATCAAGCTGGGCGCGGAAGTACGCTGGGCTTCGTGCAATATTTTTTCCACCCAGGATCATGCGGCAGCAGCTATCGCCGCTGAAAGCATCCCCGTATTTGCCTACAAGGGTGAGTCGCTGGATGATTATTGGGAATATACCCATCGTATTTTTGAATGGTCCGGTGCTAACAGCACGCCTAATATGATCCTGGATGATGGCGGCGACGCGACGCTGCTGATTATCCTCGGCAGCAGGGCGGAAACCGACCCGTCGGTCATCGCCAATCCCGCCAATGAAGAAGAACATGCGTTGTTCGCGGCAATCAAAAAAAGATTGAATGCCCAGCCTGGCTGGTATTCCAGCAGACTTGCTAATATTCGTGGCGTAACGGAGGAAACCACTACCGGCGTCCACCGTTTATACGAAATGCAAAAAAAAGGGGAACTGCCATTCCCGGCATTCAATGTCAACGATTCGGTCACCAAGTCCAAGTTCGACAATCTTTACGGTTGCCGCGAATCATTGGTGGACGGCATCAAGCGTGCTACCGATGTGATGATTGCCGGCAAGATCGCTCTGGTGTGTGGCTATGGCGATGTGGGCAAGGGCTGTGCCCAGTCCCTGCGCGGCCTGGGAGCAACCGTGTGGATTACCGAAATCGATCCGATTTGCGCGCTGCAAGCGGCAATGGAAGGTTATCGTGTCGTCACCATGGATGAAGTCTGCGATCAGGCCGATATTTTTGTCACCGCTACCGGCAACCTGCGTGTCATTAATCATGACCACATGCTCAGAATGAAAGATCAGGCCATTGTCTGCAACATTGGCCATTTCGATTCGGAAATCGATATCGCCTCCGTGCAGAAGTATCGATGGGAAAACATCAAGCCGCAGGTGGATCACGTCATTTTCCCATCAGGCCGGCGAATTATTGTTCTGGCGCAGGGACGTCTGGTGAATCTGGGTTGCGCAACCGGCCATCCCTCGTTTGTCATGTCCAGTTCATTCACCAATCAGGTGCTGGCGCAAATGGAGCTTTGGCAAAATGGCGCCAGCTATGAAAAGAATGTCTATGTACTGCCCAAGCATCTGGATGAGAAAGTGGCGCGGTTGCATATCAAGAAGCTGGGCGTCAAACTGACCGAACTGACTGACGAACAGGCGAAATACCTGAATCTCGATAAAAATGGACCGTACAAGCCGGAAATGTATCGGTACTGATTCAAGGATAAAGTCGCGTTCATCACCCCTGCTCTGGCAAAAGCAGGGGCGTCTCCCCCAGAGATTCCCGAGGTTACAAGGCGATTTGGAGAACTGGTAAGAGACATATAACCTTTACCCTTCATCTCTCCGTACGCCGCAACTGGCAAATCATGGAATCACAGAAAAAGTTCGCTCGCACTTTCAGCTTCGAGTTTTTCCCGCCGCAAACGCCGGAAGGAATGGAGAAGTTGCGCGCTACCCGCAAGCAGTTGGCGCAACTCAATCCAAAATTCTTTTCGGTGACATTTGGCGCGGGGGGATCAACCCGCGACCGTACGCTGGAAACAGTGCTGGAAATACAGGCGGAGGGGTATGCGGCTGCGCCCCATCTTTCCTGCATCGGCGCGACCAGCGAAAACATTCGCGGGATGCTGCAGAAATATCGTGACGGGGGTATCCGCCATATTGTCGCGCTGCGCGGCGACTTGCCCTCGGGCATGGCTCAGGGGGGCGAATTTCGTTACGCCGAGGAACTGGTGAGATTCATTCGCAGGGAGTTCGGCAATGCATTCCGCATCGAAGTGGCTTCGTACCCGGAATATCATCCTCAGGCGGATTCGGCGCAGGACGATTTGCTGAACTTCAAACGCAAGGTGGAGGCTGGGGCGGATTCCGTTATCACCCAGTATTTTTACAACGCAGATGCCTACTTCAGTTTCATTGAAGCGTGTGAAGTGATGGGGATCGGCGTTCCCATCGTCCCAGGCATCATGCCTATCAATAGATTCTCCCAACTGTCAAGGTTTTCGGATGCGTGCGGCGCGGAAATCCCGCGCTGGATCCGGAAAAAACTGGAAGGCTATGGCGATGACAGCGCATCGATACGTGCGTTCGGACTGGATGTCGTAACCGATTTATGCGACCGGCTGCTCAGTGCCGGAGCGCCCGGATTGCACTTTTACACGCTGAACTCGGCAGGATTGACGACTACCATCTGGCAGCGGTTAGGGCTGTAATTCAAATAAAGTGCACACCATTTCCCCTTCTTGCACAGGGGGAAATGGGTCTGGTTTGGTTTAGTGTTAAGCTACAGCTTTTACCGGAGCGACCTGCTGAGGCATTGGATTGGCCGCATAAGCGAAATGGGCTGCCGATTCAGCTGTACCGTATTCAATTTTCTTACCCATATCACAGAATACTGTCTCCAGCGCATTCAGGCATAGCATTACGTTTTCCATTTTGCTCGAATAACCCATCAG
>JBDTWQ010000058.1:0-3435 GCA_040006595.1 Nitrosospira sp. | reverse complement strand
TATATCAAGTTGTTACAGTGTTCTTTGCCCTTTTTGTGAATAATTCAGGTTAGATCCCCCGATAAATACTTTTTGATTCTGCTTGCCCGGCTGCTGGAACGCAATTCATCCTCTTGCCTTTTGACACCATCCGGCAAGATACTGTGAAGTGAGCTCCCGGCAACATGATGCCGCGCTTTTTGCACTTGGTCATTGAAACCGCCGATTATTTAATTTTTGGATTTTGAATTTCGCGCTTATCATGATGCTATCTAGTTACACGGAGCATTTTTACGGTATCAATAAAACATTTTTGGGCAGTGAAAGAGGGAACGTTGAAACATCCAAAGATATATCTAGTTGCCGGAGCGCGGCCAAATTTCATGAAAATTGCTCCAATTGTGCGGGCCCTGCAGGTGCATGGAGACCTGGCCTTTAGCATAATCCATACCGGCCAGCATTATGATCGCGAAATGAATGACGTATTTTTTGAGGAACTCGGTATTCCTGAACCGGATGTATTCATGGGTGCCGGCGGCGGCAGCCACGCGCAGCAAACTGCCAAGATCATGCTGGCTTTCGAGGAGTTGTGTCAGGCGGATCGACCTGATGCTGTGCTGGTGGTGGGCGATGTGAATTCTACACTCGCGTGCGCAATCGTCGCGAAAAAGCTAAACATCCCAGTAGCCCATGTTGAAGCAGGCTTGCGTAGCGGTGACATGACCATGCCGGAAGAGATCAACCGTCTGGTTACAGATAGTATATCTGACTTATTTTTTGTTACAGAGCCGAGTGGGGTCGCGCATCTAAAGCGCGAGGGCAAGCTAGACGCTGCAATACATTACGTCGGGCACGTGATGGTAGATAACCTGCTGTATCAGGCGGAAAAACTGGCTCGCACCGATACCTCGGTATTTCACACAAGCAGTTTTAAGGCTGCTAGTATAGTGAATAAAAGAGGCTACGGCGTAGTTACCCTACATCGACCGAGCAATGTGGACGTTGCGGAAATAATGGCACGGGTCTGCGGCGCGTTGAAGGAAATTTCAGCTGAACTACCCTTAATCTTTCCGGTGCATCCGCGCACGCGGAGCAACCTGGAGAGATTTGGCATTAGTCTGGGGGAGAATATAACGCTGGTCGGTCCTCAGGCGTACATGCCTTTTCTCAATCTTTGGAAAGATGCCACAGTAGTACTGACCGATAGCGGCGGTCTGCAGGAAGAAACCACCGCTATGGGAGTACCGTGCATCACAATTCGGGAAAATACCGAGCGACCGGTTACGGTGGATCAGGGGTCTAATATAGTAGTAGGGACAGACCCGGTCCGCATCATCGCCGAGACGCATAAGGTGCTTCGCGGCGAAGGCAAGCAGGGTCGGCGACCGAGTTTATGGGATGGTAGAGCAGCTGAACGAATTGTTGAGATACTTGCCAGGGAGTTATGTACTGAACTACTGGCGCCTTAAAGTGCATATATTGTTTTTTTAACTATTTATCTAGCATGTTCCCATGATTCTAGTCACCGGCGGAGCGGGTTATATCGGTTCTCATACCTGCGTGGAATTGCTTAACGCAGGTTTTGATATCACGGTATTTGACAATTTTTGTAATAGTCATCCCGAGGCGTTGGCGCGGGTGGAACGCATCACCGGCAAAAAAATTCGGCTGGTACATGGCGATAGCCGGGATCGTGCTGCGCTGATAGCAGCCTTGCATGGGAGCGCCGCAACTGCGGTAATTCATTTCGCTGGTCTCAAGGCGGTGGGGCAGTCGGTCGAACAACCGCTGACATACTATGACAATAATGTTATGGGCACCCTGCGCCTGCTGGAGGCGATGGACGAATGCGGAGTGCGAACCCTGGTGTTCAGCTCTTCTGCCACCGTTTATGGAGATCCGCAGTGGCTGCCGCTAAGTGAAGACCACCCGCTCTCTGCTACGAATCCATATGGTCGCACGAAGCTGATGGTCGAGGAAATTTTGCGCGATCTACACCGCGGTAATTCCTCTTGGCGCTGCGGCATCCTGCGTTATTTCAATCCCGTGGGCGCCCATTCAAGTGGTTTAATAGGAGAAGATCCGCGGGGCGTTCCGGATAACCTGATGCCTTTTGTGGCCCAGGTTGCGGTAGGACGAAGGGAATTTCTCAATGTCTGGGGCAATGATTACCCGACGCCCGACGGCACCGGGGTGCGGGACTACATTCATGTAGTGGATCTGGCGTTGGGTCATCTTAAAATACTGGAAGCTCTCGGTTCTTCGGAGCGGAACGTTCAGGGAGGATGTCTGACAGTAAACCTCGGAACGGGTACGGGCTACAGCGTGCTTGATATGGTGCGGGCATTTGAAGAAGCTAGCGGGCGGCCAGTGCCTTACAGGATCGCTCCCCGTCGTCCTGGCGATATCGCCTCTTGTTATGCCGATCCAAAACTGGCATTGGATTTGCTGGGGTGGCGCGCGGAGCGTGGGCTAAAAGCGATGTGTGCAGATACGTGGCGCTGGCAGAACGCAAATCCCGAAGGATATAGAAAAATGGATTCTGCCAATTAGGAAAATACGAGAAAATACGAATTTAACAGATAAGATAGATAACCCCGTTGGAAATTTCCATGCCATCATTGATCCCTGTTGTGCTCTCCGGAGGTTCTGGTACACGCTTGTGGCCGCTCTCGCGCGAGAAATATCCGAAGCAGTTATTACCGTTAATCGGGGAGGATTCGTTATTGCAGGCTACTGTGCGTCGTATGGAAGGGCTGGCCGACGTACAGCTTGGCGCGCCGTTAATTGTCTGCAACGAAGAATATCGTTTTGTAATAGCCGAGCAGCTGCGATTAATGGGCACGAAAGGTACGATCCTGCTTGAACCCATCGGACGTAACACAGCGCCCGCACTAACCCTCGCTGCCTTAGCCGCGATGCGGGAAGGGGGCGATCCGATTCTACTGGTGATGCCGGCGGACCATGTAATTTTAGATGTAGCGGGTTTTCAGAAGGTGGTGCGTAAAGGCATGACGCTTGCGTCTGAAGGCGCGATGGTTACCTTTGGCATCAAGCCGGATTCGCCCGAAACGGGTTACGGCTATATTCAATCGGGTGAGCCGTTTGGCAACGACGGAGCTTGCCGCATAGCGCGCTTCGTTGAAAAGCCCGATGCTGCTACAGCGAAAGCTTATCTCGATGCTGGTTTTTATTTTTGGAACAGCGGCTTATTTATGCTGCGGGCCTCAGTATGGCTTTCGGCCATCGGTTTTTGCCGAGAGGATATTCTGGTAGCTTGCCGTGAAGCCTGGGATAAGGGTTCGGTCGATGGCGATTTTTTACGTGTAAATAAAGAAGCGTTTATGCATTGTCCGAGCGATTCGATCGACTACGCGGTGATGGAACATCTCGCGGGCGGTGGAGGCTCATTGCCGCTTGGTGCGGTCATTCCCCTCTCGGCCGGTTGGTCTGACG
>JBDTWQ010000057.1:0-1726 GCA_040006595.1 Nitrosospira sp. | reverse complement strand
CTCTGGCATCATCCCCGGCCATGGTACACCCTGTCATATTGGTACATCGGGTGACTGGCCTGAAACCGGGGCTGTATATGCTCCTGAGAAATCCGGAGATATTGCCGGATATGAAGGAAGCCATGCATGCCGAATGGCTATGGCAAAAAACCGGTCCGGATTATCTGCCACTGTATTTGCTGCGCTCTCATGATCTGTGCGATGTGGCAAAGGCGATCTGTTGTCATCAGAACATAGCTGCCGATTCCTGCTTTGCGCTGGGAATGCTCGCGCAGTTCGAGGCCGCCTTGGATGAACCATGGCGTTACCGTCACCTTTTCTGGGAGTGTGGAATGCTAGGCCATGTCTTATATCTTGAAGCCGAAGCAGCGGGAATACGCGCTACCGGTATTGGTTGTTTTTTTGATGATGAAATGCATGCCCTGCTCGGAATCGAAGATCACTCATGGCAGAGCCTGTATCACTTCACCGTGGGTAGTGCGGTGGATGATCCCCGTCTCTCGACCTTGCCGCCGTATGATGTCCGGGCCTGGCTCCCGAGTCCGTAGTTTGAACCCGCAAGTTGAATGCGGCTTCAATGACTGAAATGAGATGCAATTCAACCTGTAACCGAAACCACCACAGCCGGGCTTGGGAATCCTTCCTGGCCTATTGTGCTATGAAGGGTATTGTCAGTGCGAAGTCCCGCTCACCTGGGATAAAAACGTTACAGCTATGTTCAACCCCCTCATGATTCGCCTGGAGGCTGGCGACAGTAGCTTTATCCGTTTCCCTTTCAATAGGGATCTGCAGCATTCCTGTATGCAACTGATAACCAACCGGCAATATCTTTCGGGGAGCGTCCCCGAATTTCGAAACAGCGCCTCTCGTCAGAAAGGAATGCTGTACCTGAGGTTGTGTAGAACTATTCTTTGCCCAATTGACATTCAGCAGAATCGCTTCATTCTGTGGCGCGCTCGGCGTGGCCCAGCATGTGAGGCCTTCACGCTTTTGCATACACGCTAACCACGCGCTTGTCACAGAATGGGGAACGATCTTCTGCATCAGGAACTCGGCTGCCCGGGAGGAGTCCGCTATCGAATTTTTCGAGCAATACGCGCTCTTCCATTGATAGAATCGATCTTCGGTAAATAAACCATTGGAAGACCCGCTCCCGCCCGGGCTGAAGAGGCCGTAAGAAACGCCAAACGAGCGATCGGCACCGGATTGCTGTGCGCGGTTTATTGTTTGCCGGGCTTGTTGAAAGTTTGATGAGCATAGTTTCGCGTACATCGTTTGATCCCTTAGCTGAGCATTGCTCCTAGAGTACTCATTGTAGAACCCCTCCACGAGAATCTGTCGGCAAGGGTTATCGACAAACGCGCCAGCCGGCGGAATGTGCAGAATGCATGCAATTACAGTAATCCAGTACTTCATCGTCTCCTCCGCAATAAGCTATAAAGTATAAGACGCGACTGCATAATAGTTCAAACGCTCTTTCTTCCCGGTATTACGCGCGAAGGTGCGGTCCGTGAGGGATTACTAGCAGATGGGCGCAAATTGATCAACCCGGAATATATATGTCCACCGAATGAATTTTAATTCTATTTTAAACTGATGCTAAAGTTTTCTTCTTGCGCAGCCGTTAAATGATGAGTCGACCTACCTGGCTCATCGTTTTGCTCTACGCCGCCTTCTCAATACTGTGGCTGGTAGTCGCCAGCTATTTGATTTCGCTCACTCTCGA
>JBDTWQ010000056.1:0-9461 GCA_040006595.1 Nitrosospira sp. | reverse complement strand
TTCGCAATCAAATCGAAGAAGCTTCCAGCGACTACGACAAGGAAAAATTGCAGGAACGCGTGGCAAAGCTGGCTGGCGGGGTAGCGCTGATCAAAGTCGGCGCAGCCACCGAAGTGGAAATGAAAGAGAAGAAAGCACGTGTTGAAGACGCATTGCATGCTACCCGCGCCGCGGTGGAAGAAGGCATTGTTCCCGGTGGCGGCGTGGCGTTGTTGCGTACCCGTGCTGCAGTGGCCGACCTCAAGGGCGACAATCATGATCAGGACGCCGGCATCAAGATTGTTCTGAGGGCACTGGAAGAGCCGCTGCGCCAAATCGTTGCTAACTGTGGCGATGAGCCTTCGGTAGTAATTAATAAGGTTCTGGAAGGTAAGGGTAACTTCGGTTACAACGCCGCCACGAGTGAATACGGTGACATGGTGGAAATGGGGGTTCTCGATCCTACAAAAGTCACGCGTTATGCCCTGCAACACGCCGCTTCTGTGGCGAGTTTGATGCTGACTACTGACGCTCTGGTAGCCGAGTTGCCGAAGGAAGAGTCTGGCGGAGGCGGTGGCATGGGTGGCATGGGTGGCATGGGCGGCATGGGTGGCATGGGCGGCATGGATATGTAGGATTTGCCGGTATCGGTTTTATCCAAAATGCAGCACGATAAAAAACCCCGCTACGGTGGGGTTTTTTATTATACCAAGCTGCAAATAAAGTTTTATTCTATTCGCATCCTTCTTAAGCTACCAGCAAGCTGGAGTTATGTTGAGGGTATGCGAATACATGGCGGCACTGATTATAATTGTCGATTACCAAATTTGTCTTTTGCGCCCATGCTGGAAGCAAGAAGTGATACGTACATCTCAGTGAGATGGTGGGATAATTCCTATAAACTGCAGCGCAGCGGCGGGCACAGGTTTTTCCATAATTTATTATGACTCCAGACCAGTATTGTCAGGAAAAGGCGATTCAGAGCGGTTCCAGCTTCTACTACAGCTTCCTCTATCTCCCATTGGAGAAGCGCCGTGCAATTACGGCGTTATATGCTTTCTGCCGGGAGGTGGACGATGTGGTGGATGAATGCACCGATGCGTCAGTGGCACAGACGAAGCTCGCGTGGTGGCGGCAGGAAGTTGCTGCCATATTTAATGCCGGCAATGGAAATGAGCCCAGTCATCCAGTGGCAAAAGCGCTGGTTAACGTGTCGAAAACATTTAATCTCACTGCTGAGCGATTGAATGAAATTATAGACGGCATGGAAATGGACCTGACCTATAATCGATATGCCGATTTCGACACCCTGCGGTTGTACTGCTACCATGTAGCGAGCGTGGTGGGATTGTGTTCTGCGGAGATTTTTGGCTATCGTAATCCCGAGACCTTAAAATATGCAGAAAATCTGGGACTCGCATTTCAGCTCACCAATATCATACGCGATGTCGGCGAGGATGCGCGTCGTGATCGTATTTATCTTCCTCAGGACGAACTTGTCCGTTTTGGAGTATCCAGCGAGGACATTCTCAATTCGCGTGAAACCGATAGCTTCAAGCGGTTGATGGAATTCCAGATCGAGCGGGCGGAAAGCTATTATGCTCAGGCTTTTGCAGCACTGCCTGCGGAGGACCGCAAAAACCAGCGGCCCGGAATTGTAATGGCGGCGATTTACCAAACTCTTCTAAAGGAGATCAAGGAAGATGGTTGTCATGTTATGCGGCAGCGCGTAAGCCTCACGCCGATGCGTAAATTGTGGATTGCCTGGATGACATGGATCAAGGGATGAGCCTCACCGCTATTAACGTTGTAACGCCGTGGAATGGAGTGCTCCAAAGCGTCGCACGAAGGACCCCGCGAAGCGGGGATCGGCGAGCAGCGTAGAGGATGCCGCGACCGCATCTCGGGGCGCCCGCATCCCGTTGCGGGGTCGCACCTTCCAAACGAAGGTACTGCTCCGCCACGTGCGGTCGCACCATTCCGCGGTCGCGCCTTGCCCTGTGCCCCAAAAACCTCACACTGCATCCTGTCCAACTGCCGGATTTAGGATGAATAATTTCAAAAATTACTGTGCGCCCCTGGATTTGCTCAAGAATCGCGTGATTCTCGTTACCGGCGCAGGGCAGGGCCTCGGGCGCATTGCAGCGCTAACATATGCCGCTCACGGCGCCACCGTAATTCTGCATGGACGTAGCGTTGAGAAACTGGAAAGCGTATACGATGAAATCGAGGCGGGAGGTGGTGCGCAGCCAGTGATTTTTCCGCTTGACCTGGAAAAGGCTGGAGATAAGGATTTTGAGGCAATTGCCCAAGCCATCAAACTGCAACTGGGCAGACTGGATGGCATTTTGCACAACGCGGCGCTGATATTCAGTCTGACTCCGCTAGAGAACCAGACACTGGAACAATGGCTAGCGCTGCTACGTGTCAATCTGATTGCGCCATTTGCGCTGACACGAGCCTGTTTGCGGCTGCTGAAAGTTTCGCCCGATGCTAGTGTCATTATGACGTCTGAGATGCACGGCCATGATCCCGCGGCATACTGGGGTGGTTTTGCGGTGGCCAAGGCGGGAGCCGAGGCGTTGGTAAAAATTCAGGCGCAGGAATGGGAAATGCTTCCGAACCTTCGCATTAACGTGTTGATTCCGGGGCCGGTCCACACCCCGCAACGGACCAAGACTCATCCTGGCGAGGTCAAGCATGACTTGCGCCAGCCGCAGGATTTGATGCCAAGTTATCTTTACCTGATGGGGCCGGATAGTAAATCAGTCAGTGGCAAGACCGTATTTTGCTAGGGTTGGCGTAGTATGGCTGCCGCAGTGGGGAGAAATAGGTATAATTGATCCGGCACCAAAAAAAGCGGCGCGCGAAAGTGGCGGAATTGGTAGACGCACCAGATTTAGGTTCTGGCGCCGAAAGGTGTGGGGGTTCGAGTCCCCCCTTTCGCACCAGGGAGTTAGCTAAGTGATGTTCGCGATATTGCGTATTACGGCCGTCGCTCCCTTGGTCGTTACGCCGCTATTTCCGTTTGTGAGCCCACAGGAATGTTTATCAACCAGCTAGGAACTGCAATGCAATCGAATGTCGAAGATCTTGGTGCGCTAGAGCGTCGCCTTAACTTCTCGATTCCTCAGGAAAAAATCGAAACGGAAGTTGAAAGCCGCCTGAAGCGTTTGGCGCGTACAGCAAAAATACACGGTTTTCGACCTGGCAAAGTACCGTTGAAAATTGTTATGCAGCAATACGGTCCGCAGGTGCGTCAGGAGGTGATGGGTGACGTGCTGCAGAAGAATTTCAGTGAGGCTGTGCGCGAGAATAAACTGAGGATTGCGGGTTATCCACGTTTTGAACCGAAGCATGCGATGGAGGGTGCCGGCCAGCTTGAATTTAGCGCAACATTTGAGGTCTATCCAGACATTGTACTGGGTGACTTAAGCGGGGCTCGCATCGAACAGCCTGTGATCAACGTGACGGGCTCGGATGTCGACAATACGCTGGAGGTTCTGCGCAAGCAGAGAGTTCAATATGAACCGGCAGAACGGCCTGCCGAAAAAGGCGACCGGATTAATATTGATTATAGTGGCGTTGTCGACGGAGTAGAGTTCGCTGGAGGCAAAGCCGAGAATTTTACCCTGGTGCTCGGCGAAGGCAGGCTTCTTAAAGACTTTGAAGAACCGCTTGCTGGTATGAACGCTGGGCAGAGTAAAATGTTTGAAGTAACCTTTCCAGCGGATTATCATGGGAAAGATGTCGCCGGAAAAACGGCTACATTTGAAGTGAGGCTCAATGGAGTAGAAGCGCCGAGACTGCCCGAAGTGGATACGGAGTTTGCCAGATCGCTCGGTGTTGACGATGGCAATATTGAAAGAATGCGCGGTGAAATTCAGGCTAACCTTGAACGGGAAGTATCCAAACGGGTAAAAGCGAAAATTAAGGAGCAAGTCATGCAGACGCTGCTAGATACGACCATAATTCAGGCACCCAAGGCTTTGGTGGAGCTTGAGTTGGAGCGGCTCATGCAAGACGCGCGTCACGATCTTGAATCACGCGGTATGCACACCAAGAACGTACCGCTACCCCAGGATTTGTTCCATGAGCGGGCGCAACGCCGTGTGAGCCTCGGATTGATTTTGGCGGAGTTAGTAAAAATCCATGGCTTGCATAGCACGCCGGAACGGGTGCGAGCGGTGGTTGAGGATCTCGCGCAGAGCTACGAGAATCCGGACGAGGTGGTTAAATGGCATTATTCCTCGCCGGATCGCCTTAACGACGCCGAGTCAGCGGTGCTGGAAGATAACGTCGTAACGTGGGTACTGGAGAAGGTCGTGGTAGCGGATAAGCCAATGACTCTAGATGAATTGATGGGAAAATCATGACATGATGCAACAACTCGACTGGAAACAGCGCAATTCCGATCCAAACAATTTAGGTTTGATCCCTATGGTGATCGAAACCAGCGGGAGAGGCGAACGTGCGTACGATATCTACTCTCGTTTATTGAAGGAGAGAGTGATATTTCTGGTGGGCCCGGTTACTGAAGTCTCCGCCAACTTGATTGTGGCGCAGCTATTGTTCCTGGAATCCGAGAACGCCGATAAGGACATTCATTTTTATATCAATTCTCCTGGCGGCTTGGTATCCGCCGGGTTGGCGGTTTACGATACCATGCAATTCATTAAGCCGGATGTCAGTACGCTTTGCATAGGCCAGGCGGCGAGTATGGGATCGCTGCTACTGACAGCGGGCGCAAAGGGCAAGCGTTTTTGCCTTTCTAATTCGCGCGTCATGATTCATCAGCCGATGGGTGGTTTTCAGGGGCAGGCTTCAGATATCGAAATACATGCCAAGGAAATCCTGTTTCTTAAGAGCCGATTGAATGAACTTATGGCAAAGCATACGGGCCAAAGTATACAGACCATTGAGAAAGACACGGATCGGGACAATTTTCTCAGCGCGGAGGACTCAGTAAAATATGGGCTGGTGGATGCTGTGCTAACCTCCAGAAGTGAGAGTACGAGTTAAGGTCTATAATAACCATGGAAGGGGATTTAATCATTAGCTACGAGCGCACTGGCTCGGATAATGCGGGATAAGACTATGTCAGAGAAAACTGGCGGCGAAAAACTGCTTTATTGTTCCTTCTGCGGCAAAAGCCAGCACGAAGTGAAGAAGCTTATTGCCGGTCCATCGGTATTTATTTGCGACGAATGTATTGAACTTTGCAATGATATTATTCGCGAAGAGATACAAGGCGTTGAAGCTGCGAAGTTAACCAAGTCAGATTTGCCCGTGCCGCGCGAAATCTGCCAGATTCTCGATCAATACGTAATTGGGCAGGAGCCCGCAAAAAAAATCCTGTCCGTGGCAGTATATAATCATTACAAGCGTCTGAGGAATCTGGCCAAATCTGTAGACGCTGATGACATTGAGCTGACGAAAAGCAACATCCTGCTTATCGGTCCGACCGGTTCAGGCAAGACGCTGCTGGCGCAAACTCTGGCACGGTTGCTGGATGTGCCTTTCGTCATGGCGGACGCTACAACGCTTACCGAAGCAGGCTATGTCGGCGAGGATGTAGAAAACATTATTCAGAAATTACTGCAAAAATGTAATTACGACGCAGAAAAGGCGCAACAGGGTATTGTCTATATTGACGAGATCGATAAGATTTCGCGTAAATCGGATAATCCCTCTATTACCCGGGATGTTTCGGGTGAAGGTGTGCAGCAGGCTCTCCTGAAACTGATTGAGGGCACCATCGCTTCAGTGCCGCCCCAGGGCGGAAGAAAACATCCTAATCAGGAATTTGTTCAGGTGGATACCACCAACATTCTTTTTATTTGTGGTGGTGCGTTTGATGGTCTCGACAAGGTCATACGTGCCCGTTCCGAGAAAGGTGGGATAGGTTTTAGCGCCAATGTGCGGAGTCGCGAAAATCGCCGGGACTTTGGCGCAGTACTAAAGGGGGTAGAACCGGAGGATCTGGTTAAATATGGCCTGATTCCGGAATTCGTCGGACGCCTGCCAGTGGTTGCCACCCTGGAAGAACTGGATGAATCAGCACTGATTCAAATTCTGACCGAACCCAAGAATGCGCTGATAAAACAGTATCAGAAAATGTTTAACATGGAGGGTGGCGTCGATCTTGAGTTCCGTGAGCAGGCGCTCAAAGCGATTGCCAAAAAGGCGCTCGCGCGCAAGACCGGCGCGCGGGGTTTGCGCTCCATTCTGGAGAGTACCTTGCTGGACACCATGTTTGATCTTCCATCGTTGGAGAATGTAGCCAAGGTGGTAATTGATCATGGTTCGGTTGGTGGCGATATCAAACCCATCCTGATCTACTCGGATAAGCCAAAGGTGGCCAAAAGCTTTTAGTCCGCTTTCTGAACTTTGCCTGGTCCGTTGCCTTGAATTTCTTTGCGGCGTCCCCATAACCTTTGTTCGTCTTTTATAGGTGAGCCGATATGTCCTCCCCAGTTAACGATCCAAATCAGGTGTCATTGCCGTTATTGCCGTTGCGCGATGTAGTAGTGTTTCCGCATATGGTGATTCCTCTCTTCGTCGGACGGCCAAAGTCTATCAAGGCGCTGGAAATCGCCATGGAATCCGGCAAGAGTATTCTGCTGGTGGCGCAGAAATTTGCTGCCAAGGACGAACCAGCTCCTGAAGACCTATATGGCGTATGCAGCGTTGCAAATTTGCTGCAAATGCTCAAATTACCCGATGGCACCGTCAAGGTGCTGGTGGAAGGCAGTCGCCGCGCGCGCATCATGAAAGTAACTGATGACGGCACCTATTTTTCTGGCCAGGCTGCATTACTTCCCCCGGATGTCGTCGACAATCATGAAGTTGAAGCCATGAGGCGCGCGATGCTTGCGCAATTCGACCAATATGTAAAGCTCAACAAGAAAATTCCACCCGAGATACTGACGTCGCTTAGTGGCATAGATGAAGCCGGGCGTCTGGCCGACACCATCGCTGCTCATTTGCCATTGAAACTTGAGCAAAAGCAGGAAGTGCTGGAAATTTTCGACGTACCGAAGCGTCTGGAGCATCTGCTAGGACTACTGGAAACCGAGCTTGATATACTTCAGGTGGAAAAACGCATTCGCGGGAGGGTCAAGCGTCAGATGGAGAAAAGTCAGCGCGACTACTACCTCAACGAGCAAGTGAAAGCCATCCAGAAGGAGCTCGGTGAAGGCGAGGACGGTGCTGATCTCGAAGAGATCGACAAGAAGATCAAGGCGGCGCAGATGTCCAAGGAGGGTCGCGCCAAGGCAGAAGCAGAACTGAAAAAATTGCGCCTGATGTCTCCTATGTCAGCTGAGGCCACAGTAGTGCGCAATTATATTGATGCGCTAGTCGCATTGCCGTGGAAGAAGAAAAACAAAATCAGCAGAGACCTTAATGCTGCTGAAGTGGTGTTGGAGCAGGACCATTACGGCCTCGACAAGGTCAAGGAACGGATCGTCGAGTATCTGGCCGTGCAGCAGCGCGTGGATAAGCTGAAAGCCCCCATTCTTTGCCTGGTGGGCCCGCCTGGCGTGGGCAAGACTTCTTTGGGACAATCCATCGCCCGTGCCACCAACCGCAAGTTCGTGCGCATGTCCCTGGGGGGGGTCCGTGATGAGGCCGAGATACGCGGCCACCGTCGTACCTACATTGGTTCGATGCCAGGCAAGATCTTGCAGAACATGACCAAGGTCGGGGTCAAAAATCCACTATTCTTGCTCGACGAAGTGGACAAAATGGGTATGGACTTCCGTGGCGACCCATCATCCGCGCTGCTGGAAGTGCTTGACCCGGAACAAAACAATTCATTCGTGGATCATTATATCGAGGTTGAGTACGATTTATCCGACGTCATGTTTGTTGCTACCGCCAACACCCTGAATATCCCACCGGCATTACTGGATCGTATGGAGGTGATTAGACTGTCGGGTTATACCGAGGATGAAAAACTCAACATTGCAACACGTTATTTATTACCTAAACAGGTAAAAAATCATGGCCTTCAGGAAAACGAACTGACGGTATCCGAATCGGCTTTACGTGATATTACCCGCTATTACACGCGAGAGGCTGGCGTACGCGCGATGGAACGGGAAATTTCAAAAATATGCCGCAAAGTGGTAAAGGCGCTGCTGCTTAAAGGTGATCAGAAAAAAATCACTATCAACGGGCGGAATCTGGACAAATACCTGGGGGTGAGGCGCTACACCTATGGCGTGGCGGAAGAGAAAAATCAGATAGGGCAGGTCACCGGTCTGGCGTGGACCGAAGTTGGCGGGGAATTGCTGACCATTGAAGCCGTCGTTTTACCGGGCAAGGGAAAAACTATCACTACCGGGAAATTGGGCGAGGTCATGCAGGAATCGGTTCAGGCCGCGCTGTCGGTGGTACGTAGCCGCTCAAGAGCATTGGGTATTGCCGAGGATTTTTATCAGAAGAATGACATTCATATCCACTTGCCGGAAGGTGCGACGCCCAAGGACGGGCCCAGCGCGGGCATCGGCATTTGCGTCGCGATGGTATCGGCGTTGACAGGCATCGCGGCGCGAGCGAGTGTGGCGATGACGGGAGAAATCACATTGCGCGGCGAGGTGCTACCTATTGGTGGACTTAAGGAAAAACTTCTGGCGGCACATCGTGGCGGCATCAAGATAGTGTTGATTCCAGAGGACAACGTCAAAGACTTGACCGAGATTCCGGAGAATATCAAAAATCGGCTGGATATTCATCCGGTTAAATGGATAGATCAGGTGCTGGATCTCGCGCTGGAGCGCAAGCCGGAAGCGCTTCCCGCCACCGCTGCAGCCGTGCCCAGTCCCGTTGCGGTGGATGGGGACACGGCAAGCACGGTCATTAAGCACTAACCTAGAAAAGGTTCATTCGTTTTAGCGATTAACCAATTGATAATAAGGTGCGGTATAGGTGGATTTATTTTTTGGTCCCATTTTATTCGCTTCATGAAAGAGATTCAGCTTGCTGGAATAAACAGGATTCCGGCACCAAGTTTGTGTATGAAATGTTTCTGAAATATTTTCACAATTGCTTGACCAAGCACAAACGGCTTGATATAAAACCAATTGCAAGGGGCTTTTCTGTAACTTTCTTAACAATAACGAAAGGGGAATCACCGTGAACAAATCTGAACTCATTGATGCCATCGCCAAGTCTTCCGACATTTCCAAGGCCTCTGCGGGTAATGCGCTGGACGGCGCATTATCCGCGATCAAAAGTGCTCTAAAAAAAGGCCAAAGTGTGACCCTTGTCGGATTCGGAACTTTTAAAGTGGGAAAGCGCGCGGCCCGTACCGGCCGCAATCCTCGCACTGGTGCAGCTATCAAAATCAAGGCCGCGAAGGTTCCGAAATTCAGCGCTGGCAAGGCGCTCAAGGATGCAGTAAACTAGCATCATTCGGACGGGGTGCTTAGCTCAGTTGGTAGAGCGTCGCCCTTACAAGGCGAATGTCGGCGGTT
>JBDTWQ010000055.1:0-14828 GCA_040006595.1 Nitrosospira sp. | reverse complement strand
AATAACACTGATTCTCGCATGCAGTATCCGATCAACGATTACCGCTGGATAATGATAATCCTATGATCAAACAACGTAAAATCGAGAGATCCCGATGCCCGGCGCCTGCGCATACCTCACTCTGGTAAACCTGATCAGGGGGACCGGCCCGGCTCGAAAGCTACGGCCTGAACCCGGAAGCAATCATTTCCATACTGGATTACTTCCGCTTTTGCGAGCTCGGCGCGGTCAGTCCGGACTATCTTATCTGGATATCCTTCATCATGATGCTGCCCCTTGGGGCAGATCGGATGCATTACGAAAGAACCGGCAACATGATCAAGGCGGGGGTTAATCTGGTTAAGAAACTTGACGACGCTTCACAGCAGAAAGCGTTTTCCTGGTTACGGAATATGCCAGTCATGAATGGGGGGTATACCAGGAAAATAAAGGCAAACACAGGATCTGCGAGAACGAGATGTGGCTGCATCACCATAACGTAGTAGAGTCCGGTCTGTGTGGAAGGCTACCTTTTAAGGACCGTATCCCGCCCCTCCGTCAAAACGTCCGGATAATCCCGGCTGTAGTGCAGGCCACGGCTTTCATGGCGTAGCATGGCGCTTTGTACAATCAGGTCGGCTGTATCCACGAGATTACGTAACTCCAGTAGATCGCTGGTTACGCGGAAGTTGGCGTAATACTCGTTGATCTCTTCATGCAGCAGCTGGATGCGGTGCTGGGCGCGCTGCAAACGCTTGGTAGTGCGGACAATACCGACATAACTCCACATAAAATGCCGTAGTTCGTCCCAATTGTGCGAAATGACGACTTCTTCGTCGGCATTGGTAACGCGGCTTTCGTCCCATTGCGGCAACTCGACGGGTGGTGCGGAGGGTTGGCTGACGATGTCTTCGGCTGCCGCTTGACCAAACACCAGGCATTCCAGCAGCGAGTTGCTCGCCAGCCGGTTGGCGCCATGCAGGCCGGTATGGGCGGTTTCCCCAATCGCATACAGGTTTTCCAGATCGGTCTTGCCATTCCAGTCGGTAACGATGCCGCCACACGTATAGTGCGCGGCGGGCACGACGGGAATTGGCTGCCTGGTGATATCTATGCCGAATTCCAGACAGCGGCTATAAATGTTGGGGAAGTGCTCCTTCAGGAAATCAGCTGGCTTGTGAGAAATATCGAGATAAACGCAGTCAAGTCCGCGTTTCTTCATTTCAAAGTCGATCGCACGGGCGACGATGTCGCGCGGCGCAAGCTCCGCACGTTGATCGTGCCATAGCATGAAGCGGGAGCCATCGGGAAGTTTCAACAGACCGCCCTCGCCGCGTACCGCTTCGCTGATCAGAAACGATTTAGCGTGGGGATGATAAAGACAAGTTGGGTGAAACTGGATGAATTCCATATTCGCCACGCGGCAACCCGCGCGCCAACCCATGGCGATGCCATCGCCGGTGGCGGTATCGGGATTGGTGGTGTAGAGATAAACTTTGCCGGCACCGCCAGTCGCCAGCACTGTGCTATGCGCGGCGATAGTATTGACCTTGCCTGCCGCCTTGTCCAGTACGTAAGCACCATAGCAGCGATTGATGTTTTTGGCGGGGTGGACCAATTTGGCGCCAGTAATAAGATCAACGGCGACATGATGTTCAAGCACAGTAATATTCGGATGAGTGCGTGCCTTTTCGCTCAGAGTCTGTTGCACGGCCTGACCCGTCATATCTGCCGCATGGATCACGCGCCGCACGCTATGACCGCCTTCCCGCGTCAAATGGTAACCTGTTTCGCTGCCATGATCGCGGGTGAACGGTACGCCCTGGGTGATAAGCCACTGAATGGCCCGCGGGCCATTTTCCACTACGTAGCGTGTAACCGCCTCATTGCAGAGGCCCGCGCCCGCGATAAGAGTGTCCCGAATATGGGCCTCGGGTGAGTCTTCTTCCGATAGTACGGCGGCAATTCCCCCCTGAGCCCAGCCGCTGGCGCCGTCCAGCAGCGCCTGTTTTGTAATGATGCCCACTTTCCTGCTTTGTGCCAGGTTAAGCGCAAGGGTGAGACCGGCCAACCCACTGCCGATGATCAGCGTATCGAAATGGAATTGAGGTGCCTGGGTTTGCATTGATTTCGTCTCCTGCCGCGAGCAGGAAATCATAACAGACTCATAGCAGACCCGGGCCTTCATCCAGTCTTTATATAATAACCACGTTTTCAAGTGAACTAATTCATACTACCTGTTGTCTCTTGCTACAGACCAGGTACAGTACGCCTCGCGCATTCCCCGATGGCCCATTGAACGGGTATACTTGGGTAGCTATGTCATAACGTAGCAATCCAAGTATAAATCATAATATTCAGGGGTCAGGCGGGGATGGGTGACCGGGAAATCGATCAGCAACTGGTAGAACGCGCACAACGTGGCGACAAACATGCGTTCGATCTGCTGGTAGTCAAGTATCAACGCAAGCTGGCGCGATTGCTGTCGCAATTTATCCGCGATGCAACCGAGGTGGAGGATGTGACCCAGGAAGCCTTTATCAAGGCTTACCGTGCGTTACCATCGTTTCGAGGCGACAGCGCGTTTTATACATGGCTGTACAGGATTGGGATTAATACAGCAAAAAATTTTCTGGTGGCTCAAGGACGGCGAGCGCCGACCACCAGTAACGGATTCGATAGCGAGGATGCCGAAGGCTTCGAGGAAGGTAGCCAACTACGGGAAATGAACACCCCGGAAAGCGAACTAACTAGTAAACAGATCGCTCAAACGGTAAATCAGACCCTGGAGGAATTACCCGAGGAATTGCGTACGGCAATTACGTTAAGAGAAATTGAGGGGCTCAGTTATGAAGAAATTGCAGTCATCATGAACTGCCCCATCGGTACGGTGCGATCACGGATATTTCGTGCTCGCGAAGCAATAGCGGAAAAATTACGGCCCCTGCTGGGGACCGGCAAAGACAAGAGGTGGTAGCATGGAAAATGAGATATCAGCATTGATGGATGGCGAACTGGATGCGGAAGATGCGGCCGGTATAATCGCCCAACTCAGGAAAACAGACGAGTTAAGCGATACATGGGCGATTTATCATCTGATCAGCGATACCCTGGGACAACCGGAGGCGAGACCAGCCAATATCTCGCGGCGTGTCAGCGCAAGATTGGCCACGGAACCGACCGTGCTTGCACCTCGCCCGTTGACAAGACGCAAAAGCAGGGTATTTGCAGTGGCGGCCTCGATAACGGCCGCAGCCGTGATCGGGTGGATGAATGTGCAGACCACGGATCGGCCACCGGTAAGTCTAGCCGCTAACGAGACACCCCCCCAATCAACCCCTGCAATCGCCTTACAAACCATCCCCGCCATTTCTGTTTCTGCACCAGCCCCGGCCCAGATTAACGATTATCTATTGGCGCACCGTCAATTTTCGCCTAGTACCGCAATGCACGGCGCAGCACCCTATATGACGCGTGTTGTCGCCGAATCGCGCGAAAATTCCGCCCGATGACACGGGTAGCATTCGCTGCCCTGTTGGTGATATCCGGCATCATCCAGCCTGTCCTCGCGCAACATCCATCCCGTTCCTCCCCAGAGGCGTTAAACTGGCTGCAAAAGATCGCTGCCGCGCCTCGTCAGTACAACTATATCGGCACTTTCGTATACTCATCCGGTAACCATATCGAAACGTCTCGCATCATCCACCTTGTGGATGATGCAGGGGAACATGAAAAAAGCGAGGTGCTGGACGGCGAGCCGCGAGAGATTATTCGCAATAATGATGAGATGAGATGTTATTTGCCGGAAAGAAAGACCGTCGTGACCGAGAAACGCTGGCTGCAGAAAGTGTTCCCCGCACTACTGCCCCAGCCGTCGAGCGATCTGGATGATAGCTATTTTATTAAAAAAGGTGGCCAGGAGCGCGTCAGCGATCACATGTGTCAGGTAATTGAGCTGGAACCCAGGGACAATAAGCGCTATGGTCACAAATGGTGGGTGGACCTTCATACCGGCCTGCTGTTGAAAGCCGCCGTAATGGACAAGAACCGTGTGGTGGAACAATTTGTTTTTACTCAATTGAAAATCGGCGGCGAGATAGACAGAGAATTATTAAAACCCAAATATTCGGCGAAAGCCGCCGGATGGAGCACGACCAATCTGGTGTCGTCCACAATGGGAAGCGGCAAACTCGGCTGGCAGGTTAAAAATGCGCCGCCCGGATTCAAGAAAGTTATTGAAATGAAGCGCAATCTCTCCGGAAAATCCATGCTGGTCAACCATATAGCCTTATCGGACGGCCTCGCTGCGGTCTCGGTGTTCATTGAACCAGTAGCCGGACAAGTCTCTCCGCAAGTTGAAGGACTTTACCACAGCCGTGGGGCGATCAATATTTACACCCGCACGGTGACGGACAATATCGTGACAACAGTGGGCGAAGTACCGCCGGATACAGTGATGCAAATCGGCGACTCGGTGGTCAGCCATAGAATCAAATGAGAATCAAATGGAGAGCCGGATAAACAGCAAGCAGAAGGTAGTTAGGTGCGATTCGTTGTCCCATCCGATGAAGAGTAAGAGCCCCCTCGTCCTTGCACTATTTCATTTTACGGCAGATGTGCATGTTTTTACCTGGATCGTCCCGCAAGTCTCAGTAGCAGGATTACATCAAGATACCGCAGCCTATCCTCGTTTTTCGCTTAAATCTGCTACAGCGACATTTCTGGCGCACGACGCAGGACAGTTTGGTATGATAGATCAGCTAAAATTTAGTTGATCATCTTCAATCATTTATATTCTTTATTCTTATGGAGCCTTATAAAGGGCAAAGAAATGATATCTAAACTTATTCTGGTGGCACTGTTCGGATTGTCTACCGCGCTCTCGGCACAAACCCGGGAATTACCTGATTTTACCGATCTGGTTGAAAAACAGGGGCATTCTGTGGTGAATATCAGCACCGTGCAAGCTCCCAGTATAACCAGTAACCGGGGGTTTCCGGGAATGCCGAATATTCCGGAGGATGACCCATTCTTCGAATTTTTTCGCCGTTACATGCCTCCCCATAGCGCCCCCAGGGACTTCGAATCAAAGTCGCTCGGTTCCGGCTTTATCATCACTTCAGACGGCTATATTCTGACCAATACGCACCTGGTGGATACCGCCGAAGAGATTACCGTGAAGCTCACCGATAAGCGTGAATTCCGCGCCAAGCTGATCGGGGCCGACCGCAGGACCGACATAGCGCTCCTCAAAATCGACGCCACCGGTTTGCCCAAAGTTACAAAAGGAGATCCAGACAAACTCAAAGTTGGCGAATGGGTAGTAGCAATTGGCTCGCCGTTCGGATTTGAAAATAGCGTAACTGCTGGTATCGTCAGTGCCAAGGGACGTTCTCTGGCACAGGAAAATTTCGTCCCGTTCATCCAGACAGATGTGGCGATCAACCCCGGCAATTCCGGTGGTCCATTGTTTAATATGAAAGGTGAAGTGGTAGGCATCAATTCGCAAATTTACAGTCGTACCGGCGGCTTCATGGGCCTCTCATTTGCAATTCCCATTGACGTAGCGACGAATATTTCGAACCAGCTGATCGCCAATGGCAAGGTGAGCCGTGGGAGAATCGGTGTACTCATTCAGGAAGTGACCAAGGAACTCGCCGAATCATTCGGATTGCCCAAACCCAACGGTGCGCTGATCGCATCAGTACAAAAGGACGGTCCCGCGGATAAAGCAGGCATTCAGGCAAAAGATGTTATTCTGAAATTCGATGGTAAACCGGTAAACGCCTCAGGTGATCTGCCGCGTATCGTAGGCGCTACCAAGCCGGGATCGAAGGTGCAGATACAGGTATGGCGGAACGGTTCCACCAAGGAAATGACAGTGGTAGTGGACGAACTTCCACCGGACGAAAGGGTGGCGGGGCGCGGCGGTAAAGGGGGCAAGGCCCCCGATACCTCCAATCGTATCGGACTGATGCTGAGCGAACTTACCCCCGAGCAGAAGCAGCAACTGGAAATAGAGAATGGCCTGCTGGTGGAAGACATGTTGCCGGGCGTCGCTAGCCGCGCCGGCCTCCGTCCGGGCGACGTGATACTCAGCATCAATAACCAGGACGTAAAAACTGTCGAGCAGTTCAACCAGTTGCTCAACAAGATCGAGAAGGGACGTAACATTGCGCTACTGATAAGACGCGGCGATACCGCGACTTTCATCACAATGAAGCTGAATGGCGACAGCAAATAGTCCGGATACTCCCGATTGCACGCCGGAGCAGACTGCATTGGTTGTATACAGCCGGGTGCACTGTCATCTTTGCCATAACATGATCGCCGCCCTGCAAGTATTGCAGGCGCGGCTTTCCTTCGGTCTGAAGGTAGTGGATGTGGATAGCGATGACGAACTGAGATCGCGTTACGGCGAACGCGTTCCGGTGCTGTTGGCAGGAGGCGACGAAATTTGTCATTATCATCTCGATCGTGTTGCGCTAGATGCTTATTTCGCCAAAATTCGCTAAAATGCCAACTTCTTGAATAAACAGGGTTGCCGGATCTGGGCAGAACTTGCGGAATCGAGCCGCAAGTTTTCAAGAGGGCACAGCATGTGCCCTTTTTTAGTTGCCTAGACACCGCCCTCGCCCCTCACCCTCTTATCGGCACCCTCCCTGCATGCAGCACATCCGTAATTTTTCTATAATTGCCCATATCGACCACGGTAAATCTACTTTGGCGGATCGCATCATTCATCTTTGCGGTGGCCTGTCAGACCGCGAGATGGAGGCGCAAGTGCTGGATTCCATGGATCTGGAGCGTGAGCGTGGAATCACCATCAAGGCGCAAACCGCCGCGTTGGAGTACAAGTCACTCGATGGAAACGTTTATTTGCTGAACCTCATCGACACGCCCGGTCACGTGGATTTTTCCTACGAAGTATCGCGTTCCCTGGCTGCCTGTGAAGGCGCGCTCCTGGTGGTGGACGCTTCACAAGGCGTGGAAGCCCAGACTGTCGCCAATTGCTATACCGCTCTTGAACAGGGTGTGGAGGTGGTGCCGGTACTGAATAAGATTGATTTGCCCGCAGCCGAACCGGAGCGTGTAATCAAGGAAATAGAAGATATCATCGGCATTGATGCACAGCATGCGCTGCATGCCAGTGCCAAAACCGGCGTGGGCGTGCAGGACATTCTGGAGGCGGTGATCTCGCGCATTCCCGCACCAAAAGGAGATCCTGCCGCGCCTCTGAAAGCACTGATTATTGATTCATGGTTTGATAACTATGTCGGCGTAGTGATGCTGGTTCGGGTACTGGATGGAGTGCTCAAACCAAGGGACAAGATATTGCTCATGGCCAGCAAAGCCGTTCACCTATGCGAGCAGGTCGGCGTCTTTACGCCTAAATCGAAAAATCGGGAATCGCTCAGTGCCGGCGAAGTCGGCTTCGTCATCTCTGGTATAAAGGAGCTGAGCTCCGCTAAAGTGGGTGACACCGTAACATTAGCGGATCGCCCTGCCACTCAACCGCTACTCGGCTTCAAGGAGATAAAACCCCAGGTATTTGCCGGACTTTATCCGGTAGAATCCAATCAGTACGATGCCTTGCGCGATGCGCTGGAGAAATTGAAACTCAATGACTCGTCATTGCGATATGAGCCAGAGACATCCCAAGCGCTGGGTTTTGGCTTCCGCTGCGGTTTTCTCGGTCTATTGCATCTCGATATCGTGCAGGAGAGGCTTGAGCGGGAATACGACATGGACCTTATCACCACCGCGCCAACGGTGGTTTATCAGATCGTATTACGCGACGGCACGGTAATTGAAATAGACAATCCATCAAGAATGCCCGACCTCTCTAAAATAGAGGAAATCCGGGAGCCGATCATTACCGCTACCATACTGGTTCCACAGGAATATGTTGGATCAGTCATCACACTCTGCATCAGCAAGCGCGGGATACAGAAAAATATGCAATACATGGGCAGACAGGTGATGCTCACCTACGAAATGCCCCTCAACGAAGTGGTAATGGATTTTTTCGACAAGTTAAAATCCACCAGCCGCGGGTATGCTTCGCTGGATTATGAGTTCAAGGAATTTCGTGCGTCCGACCTGATCAAGCTGGACATACTCATCAATGGCGAAAAAGTGGATGCGCTGTCGCTGATTGTACATCGCACCAATAGCCAGTATCGGGGGCGTGAGCTCGCGCAGAAAATGCGCGAACTAATTCCTCGGCAAATGTTCGATATTGCGGTCCAGGCTGCCATCGGCGCACACATTATCGCCAGAGAAAGTATTAAGGCTTTACGCAAGAACGTGCTCGCCAAGTGTTATGGGGGAGACATCAGCCGCAAACGCAAGTTGCTCGAAAAACAGAAAGCCGGGAAAAAACGAATGAAGCAGGTTGGTAACGTTGAAATTCCTCAGGAGGCATTTCTCGCTATCTTGCAGGTGGGCAACAAGTAGCCTCAAACCAGGGTATGGGCGCTAAATGACTTGCCTGATATCAGGCAAGACAGGCGGGGCGCGTATTATTCATATGCAATGACAAACGACGAGGCATGGCAATATCCAGTCATTTGTAGGCTTTTCAGCATAACACCGGACATTAAGGACATGGAATGAATTTTCCTCTCATCATGCTGATACTGCTGATTATCACCGGCAGTATCTCGTTGCTTGATCGCTTCGTGCTGCGACGCCAGCGTGCGCCTGAAGCTCAAGGGCCATGGTGGGTGGAATATCCGAAAAGTTTTTTCCCGGTGATCCTTATCGTATTCTTTTTGCGTTCCTTCCTGGTGGAGCCTTTCAAGATCCCGTCAGGCTCGATGATTCCGACCCTGTTGGTTGGAGATTTTATTCTGGTAAACAAATATACGTATGGTATCCGGCTACCGGTCATTAATCTCAAGATCATAGACATTAACGAGCCCAAGCGAGGCGAAGTGATGGTGTTTCGTTACCCGGAGAACCCTTCTATGGATTACATCAAGCGCATCATCGGCGTACCCGGAGATTCTGTCACTTATCGTGACAAGCAGTTGAGCATTAACAGTATTCCCGTAAAAATGGAAGCCGAAGGTGAGTATGCCTATGTAGAATCCGGATTGAATTACATTTACGCCCGGCGCTTTGGCGAATCAGTGGGCGAGCACAGCTATAAAATTCTTATTAACCCGGAAGTTCCCGACATGCATATCGCCGGGGTACGTCCGTTCCCGCTCCGTGAAAATTGCAACTACAATGACAGCGGATTTACTTGTACGGTACCTGACGGGAATTACTTCACGATGGGTGACAACCGCGATAGCAGCAGCGATAGCCGGTATTGGGGATTTGTTCCTGAACGCAATATTGTCGGCAAAGCGTTCATGATATGGTGGAATTTCAATGACCTGAAACGGATTGGATTATCCATTAAGTAGCTGAAAGAAAAAATCCGGATTTGCGAGTATCCGCTTTGCGGATGGTCTTCTTATCCATTTTGCCGAAAAACTTCATTGTTCCTCGCTTACCAAATGAGAAAGTTTCCTTACATATCGTTACATATGTTACGCCACATTTTTTTCGCGCCCTCAGTTGGCAAATGAATTAGCAGATGAGTTGGCAAATAAGGTTGTTTGGAACTTTGGATTTCTAGAATCCCTGTCGCTTATCAGAATATGGACAGCGGAACATTTTGCCAAAAAATTGCCTATATCTTCAACCAGCCAGCGTTGCTGCGCCAGGCGCTGACCCACCGCAGCCATAGCCTCCCGCACAATGAGCGCCTGGAGTTTCTTGGCGACAGTGTGCTCAACTGCGCAATTGCAGGATTGATATTCAGGCATTTTCCCACTCTTACTGAAGGTAACTTATCGCGGGTTCGGGCCAACCTGGTCAACCAGCAAGCACTGGCCGATTTGGCGCAAACGCTTGAATTGGGAGAATTGATAAGATTTGGCGACGGCGAACTCAAAAGCGGGGGTGATCGGCGCCCCTCGATTCTCGCCGACACGCTGGAGGCCGTGCTGGGCGCGATTTATCTTGATGGAGGTTTCGCGCGGGCCGAGGAGGTCATCGTTGCCCTTTTTACGCCCTTGCTGCAAGGATTGGATCCGCATACACTTGGCAAAGATCCCAAAACTCTCCTGCAGGAATATCTCCAGAGCCGCAGGCTCGCGCTGCCGCAATATGCAGTTATCGCTATCACAGGCGAAGCTCATCAGCAGCAATTTCAAGTGGAATGCATGGTGACAAAACTTAACATCCGCACGGTGGGGGAAGGTGCCTCTCGCCGCAGCGCCGAGCAGGAAGCAGCCAAGCAAGCCTATGAACAAGTATCTCCACAGTTAGGAACTTGCGGATGAGGCGGAAAATTTCTTCTGTTTTTCTTGTTCTTCTCAGGACACACACTCCATCTTCCCAAGGTCACATCCAGCGATGATCATCAATCCCGATAATCTCAATTCCTCTGGCTATCGTTGCGGCTACGTAGCCATCGTAGGGCGCCCTAACGTCGGCAAATCCACCCTGCTTAACAGCCTCGTCGGGCAAAAAGTCAGTATTACCTCAAAAAAATCGCAGACCACCCGACACCGCATCAATGGCATTCTCACCGACGCACAATCCCAGTTTATTTTTGTCGACACCCCCGGTTTTCAGACGCAGCATACGAATCGTTTGAATAGCACGATGAACCGCACCGTTACCCAGAGTATGCGGGATGTGGATGTAGTGATATTGGTAATTGAGGCGTTGCGTTTTGATGACCGTGACAAGTTGGTGGTGAGACTCTTGCCCGTAAACGACACACAGGGCAAGCCAATAATTCTCGTTATCAACAAGATTGACCGGCTGGCCGATAAATCACAGCTGCTCCCCTTCCTCAAAAAAATGGCACAGGAATATCCGTTCGCGGCCATTGTGCCGGTAAGCGCGGAACAAGGAACACAGCTGCCGGATTTGATAAGCACAATAAGGTCATATTTGCCGCCAAACCCGCCGGTGTTTGGTGAAGATGAAATCACTGACCGTAGTGAACGATTTATCGCCGCCGAACTGGTTCGTGAAAAGCTATTTCGCCTGTTAGGGGAAGAAATACCTTATTCCACCAGCGTTGTCATCGATCAATTTGCAACGGAAGGTGAACTGCGCAAAATTCACGCTTCCATTATTGTAGACAAGGCTAATCAGAAAGCTATCGTGATCGGCAAGGATGGCGAAAAGCTTAAGGTAATCGGCACGCAGGCGCGCAAAGACATGGAAAAAAGTTTCGGTGGTAAAGTATATCTTGAAGTCTGGGTGAAAGTTAAAAGTGGCTGGGCCGACGATGCGCGGATATTGAAAAATCTGGGGTATGAATAGACATTGACGGGCCCGATTGGCGAGAAAACGGTGATTGCGGATAAACAGCGTCAAGACGCCCAGCCCGCATTCGTGCTTCATACCTATCCCTACCGGGAAACCAGTCTCGTGGTGGAGACCTTCACTCGCAATTTCGGGCGGGTGCCACTGATCGCGAAAGGGGCCAAGCGCCCCAGATCGGTGCTCAGGGGGTTATTGCTGGCATTTCAGCCGTTGCAACTTACCTGGGGAGGGAAATCGGAACTGCGTACGCTGCACAAGGCGGAATGGCAAGGGGGGCAGATGCCTTTGCAGGGGATGGCTATAATCTGCGGTTTCTATCTCAACGAATTGCTGCTGCGATTATTGCACCGCAATGACCCCCATGAACAATTATTCGTATACTATCAGGAAACGTTGGCAGCATTGAGTACTGAGAAGGATTACATACCCATATTGCGGCGCTTCGAGCAGCGCATGTTGCAGGAATTAGGTTACGCGCTGACGCTTGATCATGACGTCATATCCGGCAAACCAACGGACCCGAATGAAGATTACTATTATGAGATCGAACGCGGACCGGTGGTACTGGATGAAAGCCATCATAACCACGGCCTGCAGTTGCACGGCAAGACCCTGCTGGACATGGAACAAGGTGATTATTCGAGCGTCGCGACCCGGCAGCAAAGCAAGGCGCTGATGCGCTACATACTCAACCATTATCTCGACGGCCAGCCGCTGCACACGCGGCAATTGTTAAGAGACCTGCAACATCTATGATCCCAAATGCGGCAATTGACCGCTCATTTATCAGTTCATTTATCAAATAAACGCTGTGACCCATAATAACTTTCTTCCCCACTTGAACTTGGCATTTCTGGTGAGTTCGCTACAACTGCCGGGTGTAGGATGATCGAACTGGGCGTCAACATTGATCATGTCGCCACGCTGCGGCAAGCGCGCGGCACGACTTATCCCAGCCCGGTGGAAGCGGCAATGGTGGCGGAATCCGCCGGGGCGGATGCCATTACGCTTCACCTGCGCGAAGACCGCCGCCACATCCAGGACAGGGATGTGGAAGTCCTGCGGGATTTGCTAAAGACGCGCATGAATCTGGAGAGCGCGGTAACTGACGAAATGATAGATTTTGCGTTGCGCATCAAGCCTCAGGACGTCTGCCTGGTACCTGAACGTCGCGAAGAACTGACCACCGAAGGGGGTCTCGACGTGGTACGGCATTTTGATCAGGTGCAGCGGGCTTGCCACAGACTGGCCGATGCAGGCATTCGCGTATCGTTGTTTATCAATGCCGACCATGCTCAGATCGATGCAGCAGTGAAAGCCGGCGCGCCAGCGATTGAGATTCATACTGGCAGCTATGCCGATGCGCAAACCGCGGGCCAGCAGCAAAAGGAGCTGGAGAGAATCCGCGCAGCGGTAACCGAAGGAATCAGTCAGGGACTGAAGGTCAACGCCGGACACGGATTACACTATCATAATGTCCAGCCCATCGCGGCAATATCGGGCGTATCCGAGCTCAATATTGGCCACGCCATCGTGGCTCATGCGCTATTTGTCGGTCTGGAGCAGGCTGTACGGGAAATGAAAAAACTGATGATGGAAGCGCACCAATGATTTATGGAATCGGAACCGATCTGGTCGAACCCTCGCGCATTGCGCGACTGCTGGAAAAATATGGCGAGCGTTTTGCCAGACGATTGCTGACAGATGAAGAATGGCCTGAATATATTAACACTGGTCAACCCGCCATGTTTCTGGCCAAACGTTTCGCTGCCAAGGAAGCGCTTTCGAAAGCAATCGGTACGGGTTTTCGCTACCCGGTTAGCTTGAGCCACATTGGAGTAACCCATGATCATCTGGGAAAACCGTATTTTGCATTTCACCCCGCGCTAAGTACGCTCGTCAGAAATGAAGGCATCACCAGCCATCATCTTTCTATCAGCGATGAGTTGAACCTGGCCTGCGCTTTTGTCATTCTGGAAAAATAATGGGCATTATCAATCTATATAAATCCAAATTTGCGAGCATCCGCTTCGCGAGTTGCCTGCTTGCTCACGCCACGCCCTCTTTTCTTACTTAGCGCTTCAAATTTATAGGATATTCGATGTCGCTTGGACCTGTCATGCTCGACATCGAAGGCACGCAGCTTACCGCCGGCGATAAGAAAAAACTCCTGCACCCGCTGGTTGGCGGGGTAATTCTGTTTACTCGCAATTACGCGTCACTCAAACAACTGATGCAGCTAACCGCCGAGATTCACGCACTTCGAACCCCACCGCTACTGATCGCGGTGGATCATGAAGGTGGCAGGGTGCAACGTTTCCGCGAGGATTTTACTAGACTGCCGCCCATGCGAGAACTTGGCATAATATGGGATGAACACCCCGTCAAGGCACGGCATCTGGCGCAGCAGACAGGCTATGTGCTAGCGGCGGAACTGCGCGCGGCGGGTGTTGACCTAAGCTTTACTCCAGTGCTGGATATGGATCACGGGCAGAGCTGCATTATCGGTGACCGCGCCTTTCACCACAAACCGCAAGCTATCGCTGATCTGGCTCACAGTCTTATGTCCGGACTGAAGTCGGGGGGCATGACGGCAGTAGGCAAGCATTTTCCAGGACACGGTTATATTGAGGCGGATTCCCATATTGAGGTGCCGGTGGATGAACGCACTTACCTGAATATCGAAGAAAATGACCTTATTCCATTCCGCAAAATGATTGACTTTGGGCTTGCGGGCATCATGCCGGCACATGTCATTTACCCCCAGGTTGATGCACACCCCGCTGGCTTCTCCGAGATATGGCTGAAAAAGATCCTGCGCGGCGAACTGGGCTTCGAGGGCTGCATCTTCAGCGATGACCTGAATATGGAGGGAGCGGCGATTGCCGGCAATATGTTGCAGCGTGCGGAAAGCGCGTTAAATGCGGGTTGTGACATGGTGCTGGTGTGCAACAACCCGGAGGCGGCGGCTACATTACTGGCGGAATTACGATGGGATATTTCGGCCATCAGCGTTGTTCGCCTCGCCCGCATGCGCGGGCAACCCCACCCCGATTCAGTCGTAAAACTGCATGAAAGCGCGAGCTTTGTGAAAGCGGTGGAAGAAATTGGAAGTCTCGGAATCCGTAGCGGCGACTTACCGTTGGGATAAGGCTGCTATAACTCATCGGTAAACGCTGATCTATTCCATCTGATTCCATTGATATTTGTTAGCTTACATCTTTTTTTTGTGGGGGTTGTGTGGCGGACAAACACCAAGAATACCTCGCCGCTCGTGAGAAATGGGTACACGAAGATCAGTTGATAAATCATCGATTGACATGGCTGCTCGTTTCGCAAACTCTTCTGTTCGCAGCATACGGGGCGCTTCTTCAAACACCGAGCGATAGACCATATTTCTCCAAGATCTGCCAAATGTTGCCAGTCATCCCGGCACTCGGAATTGGAGTCGCTCTCACGCTTCTGCTAAGTATCATCTCTGCATGCTGTGCCTTACGCGTTCTCAG
>JBDTWQ010000054.1:0-3104 GCA_040006595.1 Nitrosospira sp. | reverse complement strand
AAAAACTGCACACTTCACTTCGTTCAACCGCCGGATTCAGGTTGAATCAGAATGTATGCTCAGGCCCCGGAAACTCTCCCGCTTTAACTGAGCGGACGTAATTTTCTACCGCCTGTTGGATACTGCTCGCACCGCTCATGAAATTCCTCATGAATCTGGCTTTCTTGCCGGAATAGATGCCCAACATGTCATACAGTACCAGCACCTGTGCCGAGCAATCTATACCGGCACCAATGCCAATGGTGGGGATAGATAGTTTTTTTGTAACCTTTTTGGCGAGCGTCGCGGGAACAACCTCCATCAGAAGCATGCCAGCGCCCGCCTTTTCCAGGGCGACCGCATCTTCCAGCAATTGTTTTGCCTGGTAGTCAGTTTTACCTTGCACCATGTAGCCGCCTAACTGATTTACCGATTGTGGTGTCAAACCAATGTGGGCACAAACAGGGATACCGCGCTGTGTAAGGAATTCAACCGTTTCTGTCATAATGCTGCCACCCTCGATCTTGACCATATTCGCACCTGCGGCCATGAGTTCGGCAGCATTCTCGAAAGTATCTTCGGGGGTTACCTGAGACGTACCGAAAGGCATGTCGGCCATGATGAATGCTTTGCTTGAACCGCGCGCCACGCATCGCGTGTGATAAATCATGTCATCCAAGGTGACCGGCAGGGTGCTTTCTTCGCCCTGCAGCACGTTACCCAGCGAATCGCCCACCAGTAGAATGTCGACACCTGCGTTTTCCAGCAATACTGCAAAACTTGCGTCATAACAGGTGAGGATGGCAATTTTTTCTCCATCATCACGCATTTTTTGTAAAGCACCTTGCGTAGTACGCATATCTGAACTCCTAAATTCCACGATTGAAATATTCCCGGGGGCCGCGCATCTGGTCGACCTGTCGCAACAATAGATCAAAATCCTCCTGGCTATCAACAAAATTGAGATTTTCACTGTTGATTATCATCACTGGCGCATCTTCGTACTGATGAAAAAATCGAGTGTAACTTTCAGTTAGCCGCCATAGATATTCCTCGGATATGTTTTTCTCGAAAGTGTTGCCACGCCGCTTCACTCGTTCGATTAGCGTAGTAGGCGATGCCTGCAAATAAATCACCAGGTCGGGTGGTGACGCTTGGGGTTGCACATGATGATAAATTTGCTGATACAGATCATATTCGGCATCGCTTAGCGTGAGCCTGGCAAACAGTTGATCCTTGTCGAGCAGGAAATCGCTTACGGTAACCTTCGTGAACATATCCTTCTGCATAACACCCTGCAATTGATTTGCGCGCTGGAACAAGAAGAATAACTGTGTCGGCAGTGCATGACGGCGGATATCATCATAGAACTTTTCGAGAAACGGATTTTCGTCCGGTTTTTCCAGCAGCAGCGCACCATTCAAGCGATCCGCCATGCGTTGTGCCAGACTGGTTTTGCCTGCGCCTATCGGGCCCTCGACTACGATGTAGCGATATTTTTCCAGCGTCACTTATTTTGTTCCCGTTCGATTCGCTGTCCTGCACATGAGGCCAGCAATTCAGCGACAGTGCCGTGCCCCGGAATACGGCAATCCGGGGCGATTTCCAGAAGCGGTTGCAACACGAATGCCCGTTGATGCATGCGGGGATGCGGCAGGATCAGGCAACGGTCTTCGCATTGCAGATCACCATACATCAGTATATCCAGATCAAGTGTTCGGGGAGCGTTGAGAGATTCGCGCACACGGCCATGGCCGTGTTCAATTTCGAGCAAGGCATTGAGCAGATCATGAGGGCCGAGTGCGGTCTCGATTTGTGCTACCGCGTTAATGAAATCAGGCTGATTCAGCAGCCCTACCGGGCCGCTGCGATAAAGCGAGGAATGCGTCAACAGGCGGCTTGAAGGAAGCCGCGCCAGCTCGTCAAATGCCCGCCGGATATGGAGCGCCGGGTCATCCAGATTGCTGCCCAATGCAATAAAAGCACAGTAAGCCATATGGGATCCGGAACATGACATTAAATTATTTCACCATGTCTGTGGATGCACTGCTGCCGTTATCTGCCATATCGCCGGGTACGGCGCCGGATGCAGGTTTACGGCCACTACGGGTTCTTCTGCGCTTCTTTTGAGTTTCATCCTTGAGCAGCATGGTTTCACGTTCACCGGAACTGGCGCGCTGGAACGCTTCCCACCACTTCCCCAACTCCATGTCCACTTCGCCGCTCTCGCAACGCAGCAACATAAAATCATACGCGGCGCGAAAGCGCGGGTGTTCCAGCAAGCGAAACGGCCTGCCTCCTGATCTTCCGATAAAACGTGGTTGCATAGCCCAGATTTCCTGCATGATGGCGTCGTACCGACGCGGAATTGCGAGTTTTTTATTTTGGACCGCCAGTACATCGTTCATTGCCTGATGCAAAGCAGGCATCAATTTCTCTCCTGCGGTTTGACGAATATTCCATGCCGCGAGCACCTCATGCCACAACAGCGCTGCAAAGAGAAAGCCGGGGGACACCGGTTTTTCCTGGTGCACGCGTTCGTCGGTTTTCTTGAGTGCGAGCGTGATGAAGCGCTCGCCCAATGGCTGTTCCAGTATTACATCCAGCATCGGCAGCAAACCATGGTGCAGTCCGCGTGTACGCAAGTCGATCACGCAGGTTAGCGCGTGACCAGACAGCAGCAGCTTCAACATTTCATCAAACAGCCGCGATGGCGGTACATTCTGCAACAGGTGCGCAAGATCGCCAATAGGCGCAGCGGTATCCGCGTCTAACTGCATGTCGAGCTTGGCCGCGAGCCGAACTGCCCGCAACATTCGTACCGGATCTTCGCGATACCGCCGCAAGGGATCGCCAATAATGCGCAAGCGCTTCGCCTTGATATCATCGTAGCCGTTTAGGTAGTCCCAGATTTCTTCCTTGATGGGATCAAAAAATAACGCATTTACGGTGAAGTCACGTCGCTTTGCGTCTTCTTCCTGACTGCCAAATACATTGTCGCGCAAGAGGCGTCCGTGCTCGTCAGCATGCGTGTCGGGTGTAAGCCCATCGTCATCGCTGGCGGACATGCTCCCCCGAAAAGTGGAAACTTCCACCGTCTCGGCACCGCACATTACGTGCACCAG
>JBDTWQ010000053.1:0-2240 GCA_040006595.1 Nitrosospira sp. | reverse complement strand
TGCGAACAAGAGGCAGTCACGCTGCACTGAAGAAAAAACATCACGGTGAGCAAACGACTATCGTTTGCTCACCGGATGGTTTCTCAAATTATTTCCTTCCCCGGTTTCTTTCTTCCGCTTTTTTTTCTTGCTCCGACTCACTCTCGGGTTTGCTGTTTGTGGTCAATAAACCCCTCATTCCAGCGGAACGATTCCATCCAGCGTAGCAAAACAGGTATTCCTTGCAGTCGTCAGGAAATCACGCAGATAAGGACGGGACGCCGTTTCCTTGAGTGTCGACGCGTACAGGTCGCTCCATAGTCCATTCGCGCCGATGCGGCGGGCAATCACGTAGTCGTGATCAACATAGTTTTTAATACCCCAACTGGGAAGCGCGGCGACACCACGGCGGCTGGCTACCAGTTGCAGAATGGCAACGGTCAGTTCCGCAGTGCGCCGCTGCGGGTGGATGCCGGCGGGCTTCAACACATTAAGAATCAGGTCAATACGATCTTCCGGCACCGGGTAGGTAATAAGCGTTACATCGGCGAAGTCCGCCGCATGCAGTATCCGTTTTCCCCGCAGGGGATGCTCAGGTGCCAGCACTGCGAGAATCTCGAAACGAAATAACGGATGGTGGACAATATCGCGCTGCTGCGTATGTCCTGATCCGATCACCACATCCGCGCCTCCCTCCTCCAGAAGTTTGACAGGATCGCTGTGGAATCCGGAGACCAGATCCAGTTCCACATCCGGCCAATGCTGGCGGAATTCATCCATGAGCGGCATCAGCCAATCGAAACACGTATGGCATTCCAGCACGATCCGCAAACTCCCGGACGCCTGCTGCGAGATTTTTGCGATATCCCGTTCGGCTGCCTGAATTTCTTCCAATACTTTTTCGGCAAGCACTACCAGATGTTTACCGACGTCGGTGAGTTCGATGGATTGCCCGCGGCGTTGTATTATCGCCAAGCCATAATGGTTTTGCAGCGCCGTGATCTGATGGGACAACGCAGACTGGGTAAGGTGTACGCGCTTGGCAGCGCGCGACACGCTGCCGGTTTCATGTAGCGCTGCAAGCGTGCGCAGATGACGTAGTTCAAGCATAATTATGAATACCATTCATAAATTTTTTATAAAATTTCATTTGATTCATAGCCTAGTCTGTCACACAATCGGTGCTTGTTGCAACTGAGCAATATTGGAGGAACGATCATGGCATTGACACATAACCTGGGTTTTCCACGCATTGGCGCGCGACGGGAGTTGAAACAAGCGCTTGAGGCTTACTGGCGTGGCGACATCAACGAAGAACGGCTGCAAACCACAGCGGCGGAATTGCGGAGGCAACATTGGATTGTGCAACGTGAAACGGGCATTGACCTGATTCCCGCGGGCGATTTCGCACTTTACGATCAAATGCTGAATATGACTGCGCTGCTTGGTGCAGCGCCCGCACGTTTTAACGCTGGCAGCGAGGAAATCGGGCTGGATATGTATTTTGCGATGGCGCGCGGAACTCCAAGTCAACCGGCGATGGAGATGACCAAGTGGTTCGACACCAACTATCACTACATCGTCCCGGAATTCGATGCGGATACCCCATTCCGTATCGGGTCGTCGCAACTCTTTCGGGAAGTGGCGGAAGCCAAGGCACTTGGCATCTCCCCAAAAGTTGTGCTGATCGGACCGCTGACATACTTGTATCTCGGCAAAGAGATTAAGCCGGGCTTCAACCGTCTCGACTTGTTACCGCGTGTGCTGCCGGTTTATCGTGAAATTCTGGCGCGGCTCGCAGCCCTTGGCGTGGAATGGGTGCAGATGGACGAGCCATTGCTGGCGCTGGATGTGGGGGATGACTGGCTCAACGGTCTGGATCAGGCATACGCTGCCTTGGATGGAGCCGGAACGAAACTGCCGAAATTGTTACTGGCAACTTATTTTGAGGCTGTGGATAGTCATGCTGCGCGTTTGAAAAAACTGCCGGTAAATGGTTTGCATATTGATTTGTGCCGCGCGCCAGATCAGCTTGATATTTTTCTCGAAGGCTATCCAACCGAAAAAGTCCTGTCGTTGGGCATCATTGATGGACGCAATGTATGGCGCGCTGATCTGGCACGAGCGTTGGCGACTTTATCGCACGCGCAGTCGACCTTGGGCGAGCGGTTATGGATTGCGCCCAGCTGTTCGCTGCTGCATTGTCCGGTGGATCTTGAACTGGAAACCCGATTGGATAGCGAGATAAAGAACTGGCTGGC
>JBDTWQ010000052.1:0-19557 GCA_040006595.1 Nitrosospira sp. | reverse complement strand
CCTTGAGATCGGGCAGGCTGGCCGCGAATATGGCTTCCCCTCCCTTGTTTGTGACGCCCGCCGCAGCTTCAGGCTGCAGGTTATCGCGCGTTAACTGGCCACGCAACAATAAACCGGCAGTCACCGCAAGTACTGCAACACCGGAATACAACAATATCTGTTGCAATTTCGTCATTAATATCTACTCCTGATAAAAGAATCCTATCCCCAGCGATGGTCAGTAGCTGTTGCATGCCGAGATTGTGATCGTCGCTGCCGCGGACTTGCAGGCGCAGCCTGCACCCTTTAAAACGTAAATTGAAATAAACACGGCTTCGTCATGATTATCAGGGACGACCAACCCCTGAGACTAACCCCTGAGCACGGCTAAATCAGGACTGCATTGAGTACTTCGAGAAAACGTTCTGTGTCCTGATACCCAATGAGTCTCACGCGCTGAATTTCACTGCCTTCGCGATCGAGGAACAGGATGCCAGGGGGGCCAAATAGTTTGAAGCGCTTGAGCAATGCCGCATCATCGGGCGTTCCGGCGGTAACATCAACCTGCAGCAATACCACGTCTCTCAGCCGGGACTGCACCTTCGGATCGGTGAATGTGAAACGCTCCATTTCCTTGCAGGAAATGCACCAGTCGGCGTAAAAGTCTACCATCACATATTTGCTCCGCGACTGGAGGACATGCTGTTCAAGTTCCGCTACCGACTTTATGCGCTGGAATGGCAAGTGCCCGGTTTGAGCCACGCTCTTCATTCCACTCACATCAACATTCGAAACACCTATTTTTGAGAGAGGTTGCAAAATGTCACGGCTGCCCGACAAAACACCTATCAGCAGAGCGACGCCGGTCAGCAACGCGATCATGCCCAGTCCCTTCAGAAATTTCCGAAAGCCTGAAGCATCAGGACGTAGCGGATCAACGGCATGCAAGTAAATGGCTGAGACGATCAACAGGGCGGCCCACAACAGCATATGCGCTACCGCTGGAATCACTGGCGATATTAGCCATATCGCCACCCCCAGCAACAATACGCCAAAAAATTGTTTTACTGATTCCATCCAGGGGCCGGCTTTGGGCAGAAGCGCCCCGGCGGACGCGCCCAGCAACAACAGCGGCACACCCATGCCCAAGGCCATGACAAACAGCGCCGAGCCACCCAGCATCACATCCCGGGTCTGGCTGATGTAAAGCAGCGCCCCAGCCAGGGGGGCAGCCACACAAGGTCCGACAATCAATGCGGACAGCGCCCCCATACCAAATACGCTAGTTAAATGACCGCCCTTTAAGTGTCCTGCTTCCTCCGAGAGCTTGCTTTGAAGAAAAGTGGGAAATTGCAGTTCGTAGAAACCGAACATGGAAAAAGCCAGCGTGATGAAGATCAGCGCAAATGTGCCCAGTACCCAGGCATTTTGCAGGGCTGCGGATAGCATTGCGCCGGAAAGCCCAGCCGCCACACCTGCCGCAGCATAAGTGATCGCCATCCCCATGACATAGGTTAACGACAGAATAAATCCCCGGGTCTTGGTAATGTGCTCGCCTCGTTTGGCGATAATGCCCGACAAAATGGGAAACATCGGAAATACGCAGGGCGTGAACGAGAGAAGCAGGCCGATACCGAAGAAACCGCTGAGAATCAGCCAGAAGTTACCGCTCTCGAACATTCGCTCTATTTTGAGAGATTCTGTCTCAATGACGGGAGATCCCTCAGGAGATTGGAACAGTTCCGCTGCAGGGGCCGGCTTTGCGGCGGAAAAAAGTGTTGCCGCCACTGCATCGTTACTTACCGCACTCGCAACAGCACTCGCTGCCGCCTTTGCCACCGGAAGCGTCAGTTCGATGACCTTGTTAATCGGTGCATAGCAAACGCCTATTGGTTCATTGCAGCCCTGATAAGTGGCAACGAGAGTCAATTTGGTGCTTGTTGACGATGCTTCCCGATTCAGGGAAATCACCGCCTCGAACGGTTTGTGAAAAACCTCGACTTGGCCAAAAGTCAAATCGCTTTTTACTGCCCCCTTGGGTAGCGAAATTTTCTCGATTGATGTTTCGCTGTTTTGTGGCTTGAACGCTACTTTATCCCGATAGAGATAATAGTCTTTCGCCGGCTCGAATTGCGCTATCAGTGTATTTTCATCGCGTACCCTGACTGTCAGTTTGAAAGCCTGATCCGGCGGCAGCAATTCCTGTTCGGTCTGATCAAAATTTGCGCCAAGCTGCTGTAATCCAGAAAGGAAGTCGAAAGCCTTCCGCTCCTCTGCGAAGATATTCATGCTGAAAAAACACAGCAATAGCAGAGCGGATTGGATCAGGCGCACGGATAACCCGGTTTTGTTCATTTTTGTCTAAGGCAACGTTTCATCGATAATCCATTTCAAGTAGGCAGGCAAGCCGTTGCTTATTGGGACAGCAATGATTTCGGGTAGTTCGTAAGGGTGAGTTGACTTTATCAATTGCTCTAACTGGGCATAATGCTTTGCCGAGGTCTTGATGAATACCGGCACCTCGTTGACGGTTTCGTTCTTTTCTTCCCAGCGGTACACAGAGGTGCAGTCAGCCAGCACATTAACGCAGGCGGCCAGTCGCGCATCGATCAGTCTGTGAGCGAGCGCCATGGCGCTCGCCCTGTCAGGCAAATTGGTAATAATGAGTATGGGGTCCATCGCATGGATTCAAGCAGCTGTAACCGTTAAAACCGGGAGGCAGAATTTTACCTATTTTCCGGAGTATTTGCTGCGCCCCCCGAAATACACCCGACCACGGTGGGATAACGCAGGTTTACATGCAATTCGTGCTTTATGCGGAAATTGTCCAGCCGCCGCGATTCCTGCATGAACGATAACATACCTGGTGATATGCGTCCCCCTGCCTGGGCGCGGGCTATGCGCGGCGGCCGCGGCAGATTGAATTGGTCTGCTATCAGATCAAAATACTCACCCATTTTCAGGTTCGAGTCGTCGCAGGCATGGTAAACCCTCCCTGGCCTGGCGTGACGCAACGCAGCAAAAATGATGCAGGCAAGATCCTCAGCGTGGATGTGATTAGTATAGCTATCCTCTTCCGGCAATAATGCCGGGGTACCCTCGCGCAGACGGGCAAGCGGCAGACGGTCGGGAGCATAAATGCCCGGTACACGAAGGATTGAAACGCATACGCCATTGCGCAGCCCCCAATTACGCACCTGTCTTTCTGCATCAACGCGACGCAAAGCGCGGCCGGTTTGGGGATTGATCAGGTGAGTTTCGTCTATCAACGCCCCGTTGCAATCACCGTATACTCCACTGGTGCTGATGTAGATAAGCCGTTGTGGTAACATTGCTCCCTTCATCTTTGGCCGCTTCGTCAGTGCTGCCAGGAGATTCGCGGTGCGGCTATCTCGTGTGCCATGGTCGGGTGGTGGTGCCAGATGCAGCACTGCATGAGCCGTTCCCGCAAGCTTCCCGAGGCTACCGGGTATGTCGAGATCCCCGAACACCGGCGTAATGCCGTGCAAACGCAACGACGCGCGTTTCTCCGGTCTCCGATATAGGCCCAGCAGCCGATAGTGCGCCTGTAACAGAGGTGCCGCACGCAAGGCGATGTCGCCACAGCCTACAATTAAAAGTGTTCGTTTCATGGTATTTATTTTATTTACTGCCGGTTATTTTTTATTATTACTGACTCGTTTGTAATCAAATGCCGTATCAAATCACTATTCAGCCAAGCGGGCATGTTCTTTCGGCTCAATCCGGCGAAACTGTGCTGCAAGCCGCGCTACGCGAGGGTTTTCCGCTTCCCTATGGCTGTCGCAACGGCGCCTGTGGCACTTGCAAGGGCAAAATCATACAGGGAACAGTCGATTTCGGCAGCCATAACGAAGACACATTGACGGAACTCGAAAAGCGAGCGGGCATGGCATTGTTTTGCTGCGCTTCCCCGTTGTCGGATCTGGTGATCGAGTGTCGCGAAATCGGGGCGATCAAGGATATTAAAGTTAAAACCCTGCCGTGCCGCGTAAACAAGCTGGAACGGGTTGCGCCCAATGTAATGGTTATTTCCCTTAAGCTTCCCACCAACGAACGCTTGCAGTTTCTCGCTGGGCAATATATCGATATTTTTATGAAGAATGGCAGGCGCCGGAGTTTCTCCCTGGCTAATGCGCCCCATGACGACGAACTGCTGCAACTACATGTACGCAACTATCCCGGTGGCACGTTCGCCGAGCACGTGTTCACGCACATGAAGGAACGAGATATCCTGCGTTTTGAAGGGCCGCTTGGCACATTTTTCCTGCGCGAAGATTCGGACAAACCGATTATATTCGTAGCCAGCGGCACTGGTTTTGCACCAGTCAAAAGCATACTCGAGCATACCTTTTACGTGCGAAACCTGCGTGGCAGTGAGCGGCAAATGGTGCTCTACTGGGGCAACCGCACCAAGGCTGATCTGTATATGGCGGATCTGGCGGGAAGTTGGCAGGAAGAGCACGACAATTTCACTTTTATCCCGGTACTATCGGAGGCGCTGCCGGCGGATAACTGGAATGGAAGAACCGGGCTGGTGCATCAAGCCGTGCTGCAAGACTTCGATGATCTTGCCGGATACCAGGTGTATGCCTGCGGCGCGCCAGCAATGGTCGAAGCCGCTCATATGGATTTCACCCGGCTGCGCCGCCTGCCGGAAGATGAATTTCTTTCTGATGCATTTACTGCCTCCCCAAGCGAACCAAAGTCTTAATTCTTTATCTTGCTCATAATGGCAACGGAGTATCGGCGCCGCGTCATTCCGTTGCGCTTTTCCCAAACGCTTCCAACCGCTTCAAAGCAAGCTCCAGTCCTTTACCATAGTGAGCCTTCGCCAGTTCCAGTCTGCCAATTTTTTCGTTTAACTGCGCCAACACGAGATGGGTTGGGTGGCTGGGCTCCACCGACAGGCTCGCTTCCAGATAATTTTGTGCTTTGCCCCACAGTTCGCAATGGACGCAAAGTTTGCCGAGAGCAAGCAGCAAGCAAGCGTCGTTAGGATGAAATTTGAGCCATGCTTCAGCGCGTTCAATTTGCCTGATCGCATCGTTCCCCAAGCATTCCGCATACAGCTCGGCCAATTCTGAATCCCATTGTCTATCCAAGCTTTGCTCTATGATCTGGTGGGCTGTTACACAGTCGCCTGTTGCCGTGCAGGCATGGGCAGCAGCAGCAGCTAGCTTGCTGTCTTTTTTGTCCGCCGAAGATATAGTTTGCCAATATTCCTTCAGTGCCTGCGGATCTAATATTCTGCTTTTGAGATTTTCCACATGGGCATTGCATCGTAATTGCCGTATCAGAGCTTTATCGAAGGCATTACGCTGGTCCAGTTGCCCGAGCAGATCCAGTACCGCATCCCAGTTTCTCAATCGCTGCTGCGCTTTCAATTCCAGCCGCAATGCAGCGGTGTGCTGACGCGCCCCCGTGGTACGCAGGGATTGCAGTATTTTCAGCGCCTCTTCGGCCCGGCGTTCATCCAGCAGCAGTTCGGCTTGTGTCATAAATCGTAGCACTATTTCTTCCGGCGCATCATTTTCCGCTATGGCGATAAACTCATCACGCTCAGAATACTTTCTTAGCTCATGCGCCGAACGAGCGGCGACCATGGCATTAATCGCACTAACCACCGGAGTCTCTTGTAGTTCCAGCGCAGCGGCGGAAGCTTTCTCGGCCTTGGCGTAACGGCCTTCGAAAAATGCCTTAAGCCCATCCAACATCACCCTTCGCGCTTTTTCGCGGCGCCGGCGCAGGCGGAACTCGCTTACCTCTGTTGGCAGCCGCAAGGTGATGACAGCCAACCGCACCACAAAGTAGCTAATAAAAAATGCCACCACCAACAATACAGCCAGCAAATTGAGCGATAGTTCGATACGATATGGTTGCGCCACAACCAGCACATAACCGCTGTTGTATCGGGTCGCGAGCGTCACCGCTACTGCCACGGCAAACAACGCCAGCAGCCACAGTACTCCCTTCATCTATTTCCCCGGTCGCGTGCAAGACGGTAATTACGGACCGCATCGAGACTCGCGGAAATACGAGGCAACTCGATGCCAATTTCACTGCCTTGCAACTGGTGCAATGCTTCAAGCATATTGATGGCGGCGTCAGATTTGTTGTCGTAATACCGGTTGATCAAGTCAAGAGAGGCGTTGAGATCAACCTTGAAGCTAGCCCCATCGCGAGCAAGCAGCGCATGCCGAGCCGATAGCAGGCGTAACTTTAAATTCTCACGTAGAAAATATGCTTGTGAGGGCGATAACAGAACGACATCGGGCCTATCCATGCGTTGGATACGCACCAGTCGCTTCACGTCCTCCCAGGCTTCAAGCGCGAACTTGAGCCACAAATTTTCTGCTGCTGGAATTTGAACCGGAGAAGACGCGGTTTCCGGTGGGCGGAGTTCCATAGACAATGGCAGAGTGTCAGCTGCAGCAGCAAGATTATCCAGGCGCAGACTGATTCCCACCGTATCCACATACGGCGCACCTTTCAGCAGATCCATATCCTTTGCCAGGACTTTGCGCAAGGGGGATAACTGCGGGCGGTCAATACGCTGCAATCGGGCATCGGCCTCCTGCATTGCAATCAGAGCTGCTTTGACATTACTTGCCAGCTGCAGCTGTTGACTGGCAATAAGTAGCAACTGTTCTACTTCCTCCAACGTTACTTCATCACTATTTCGCGTAAGCTCCTGGTAGAGCGCCTCCAGCGCCAATTGCTGGCTCTGCGATTCAGCAAGCTTCGCTTCGAGCAGGTTGAGTTTTGCTTCCACCCGGCGCCCTGCCTCGGTCGCTTCAGTTGCAAAATTGCGCGATTCTTTACTTGAGACATCTGTCTCGGCAAGGCGCTTTGCCAACTCATGTTGCAAATCCGCGATCTGATCGCGGGTGTCGTACCACTGCCACGCTACAATGAGGGTAAAAATAACGATTATGACAAAAATCAAAACAGAATTGATGCGCTTAGACAATCCTTTGCGCACTCCCTGCGGTTTATCGGTATCGACACTTTGGATTTCTGAACTCATGGTTTTCTTGAGACGCTATCTAGACCGCTGGCCTCTGGTCGAAAGTAATTTACCAAGCCCTGCAGCAAGCCTTCATCCCCAGCAGCGGTAAGAATAACTTGAGTGAGTCCGAGTTTCCCGGCGGTTCGGGCTATGCGCTCATGGGATACGAACAATGGGGTTTTCTTGAGCCATATTTGACCCGTCTCGCCAACCATATCAAATAAATTGCGTAGCCCCTCACTGCTGGTCATAGTAATTGCATTCATCTTGCCAGTTGCCCAGGCTCTTAGTAGCGGGGCAGTATCGGTACTTGGCTTGACGCGGCGATAACATTCCACATATTCGAGCGTCGCACCCCGTTTCAGCAGACTATCTCCAAGCAACTCGCGCCCGCTGTCGCCACGAAAGACCACGACACGCTTGCCACCGACCTGCTGTAATTCCACCATATCGAGTAATGCCTCGCTATCGAAACGTATGGTCGGTACGATCACCTTATTGACACCAAAATTTCTTAGTGCCCTGGCAGTGCCTTGGCCAACCGCTGCGACTCCCAATTTTGGCGGCAATGTCCGTTTTGCATGTATCAGACTCATCGCCTTATTGACCGCGTTGGGACTAATAAAAATTGCCAGATCGAATTCATCGAGGCGTCCGACCACATCGAGCAGTGGACGCTGATCCTGCGCATCCAGGATTTTCAGCACCGGAAACAAAACTGGATTACCGCCCGCTATACGAATTCTTGCAGCGAGATCGTCTGCCTGGTGCGCCGGGCGCGTGACCAGGATATTGATCCCGGTCAGCGATTCAGTCACGGATGGCTCACGGGCTCGGTTGGTATCAATTCCAGCGCCGCCAGAATTTCTTCCGCGCCCTGCCCCTTTAAATTCCGCGCCAATTGTGCGCCCATATCTGGGCCTGTTTCGGGCTTGCCACTTAATTCGCTGCTTATCATGCTTGTTCCATCGGAACTAGCGACAAAACCGCGCAGTCGCAGTACCTCTCCCGAAATTTCCGCAAAACCACCTAGAGGAACCTGGCAGCTTCCACCCAGTGCCCGGCTCATGGCGCGTTCAGCTTCCACACACTGAGCGGTTTCAAGGTGATGTAACGGTCGCATAAGTTTTATCAAATCGGGTCGATCGGTCCGGCATTCGATTCCCAGCGCACCCTGTCCTACCGCCGGCAAACTCAGTTCAGGACTCAGCAGTGCGGTGATACGGTCGGCCAGTCCCAGCCGCTTTAATCCCGCCGCCGCCAGAATTATCGCCGCAAACTGTCCCTCATCCAGCTTGCGCAACCGCGTTTGTACGTTGCCACGCAACGGCTGAACTTGCAAATGTGGAAAGCGAGCACGCAACTGGCTTTCGCGACGCAAACTGGAAGTTCCTACCACGCTGCCCGGGGGAAGCGCATCAAGGCTGGCATATTGATTGGAAATAAACGCGTCGCGCGGATCTTCACGTTCGGCGATGGCCGCAAGTGTAAATCCTGCAGGCATATCCATCGGCACGTCCTTCATCGAATGCACCGCTATATCCGCGCTTCTATCCTCCAGCGCTTGTTCCAGCTCCTTAATGAACAATCCCTTGCCGCCGATTTTCGAGAGCGATGTATCGAGTATCTGATCACCGCGGGTAGTCATACCGAATATGCTGATTTCGGTTTGCGAGTATAATTCCGCCAACTGCTCCCGAATGAAATTTGCCTGCCACAGGGCGAGAGCACTTTCCCGCGTAGCAATAACAATTTTTTTTGGTATGAATGAATTAGGCATTATTATTACAATGAGAAAATTACGGAATTACTGCTGATGTCCATTTTAGCATGCCAGGTGCCAACCTGGATTGCAGTGCACAGAGCATCTGCTCAAGTGTGCATTGCAAGAGAGGTTGCGTTATGAGTTCTCTTATTTCCCGAAACGAAAATTTCGACAGGAATCATACTGACGATAAAGACAGGCCGGTTAAGGATGATCCCTTGCGTGAGGACATCCGTTTGCTGGGGCGCATGCTGGGCGACACATTGCGTGAACAGGAAGGTGAGTCTACTTTCGATCTCGTCGAAAGCATTCGTCAAACCGCGATTCGCTTTCGCCGCGAGCAAGACCCGGAGGCGCGGCACGAACTTGACATGATACTCAATCAGTTGAGCAACAAGGATACTGTCGCCGTGGTGCGTGCATTCAGCCATTTCTCGCAACTTTCCAACATAGCTGAGGATATGCATCACAATCGGCGGCGCCGTACCCATCTTAGGGCCGGGTCACCACCTCAGGCGGGCAGCGTGGCCTTGGCACTGGATCGGGTTTTCTCCAGCGGAGCCGATGGAATCGCACTAACCAGGTTCTTCGCCAAAGCAGTGGTTTCACCGGTGTTAACTGCCCACCCAACTGAAGTGCAACGCAGAAGCATACTCGATTGCCAGTTGACCATTGCACACCTGCTGAATGAACGGGATCGTATGCAGCTTACGCCCGACGAGCTACGCAACAACGAAGAGGGGTTACGCTGTGCCATTCAGATACTGTGGCAGACCCGCATGCTGCGTTCGGAACGCCTGTCGGTGTATGATGAAATAAAAAATGGCCTGGCCTATTACCGTTATACTTTCCTTACCGAAGTGCCGCGTCTTTATGCGGAAATTGAAGATTTGCTTGAACGCCGGATGGGGGCCAGTGCTCCGCACATTCCGCCATTTCTTCGTATTGGCAGCTGGATAGGCAGCGACCGCGACGGGAATCCCTTCGTTACGCATGAGGTAATGCTGCATGCGGCTGAGCGTCAATCGGCGCTGGCATTGGACTACTATATGGGTGAAGTACACCAGATAGGCCGCAGGTTAAGCCTGACGGAGCGCCTGGTGGGCGTGGACGACGAATTGGCAGAGTTGGCCGAGGCTTCCCCGGACCGCGCCGCCAGCCGCGCCGATGAGCCTTATCGACGCGCATTGATTGGTATTTATGCGCGTCTCGCCGCTACAAGTCAGGAGCTCGGACATGTAATCAGGCAACGGCGTCCGGTCGGTCCCGCCGCGCCTTACGCGGAAAGCATAGAATTTGTTCATGACCTCGATATCGTCATTCATTCGCTGAAGCAACACAAGTCGGATTTGTTGGCGCGCGGGGATCTCCGTCACCTGCGACGTGCAGCGGAGGTATTCGGCTTTCATCTCGCGCCGCTTGACATGCGCCAACACAGCAATGTGCATGAGCAGGTAGTGGCAGAATTGTTCGAGTACAGCGCGCATCGCAAGGGCTATTCCGAATTGTCCGAGCCCGAACGCGTACAGTGGCTTCTGAGCGAAATCAGCAGTCCGCGTCCCCTTCGTTCGCCTTATCTGGATTATTCCGAACTCGTCCAGAGCGAAGTGTGCATCCTGCAAGCGGCGGCGGAAATTCAACGGCGTTTCGGCCGCGCTGCGCTGCCAAATTACATTATTTCCAAAACCGACAGCGTTTCCGACATGCTGGAGGTTGCTCTGTTGCTAAAGGAAGTGGGGCTGTTGCAAGCGGGGGAAACGCCGCTGCTGCGTGTCAATATCGTCCCACTGTTCGAGACCATAGCAGACCTGCGCGGTTGCGTCCTCGTTATGGACGAGTTGTTTTCCCTGCCATATTATCGCAAGCTCCTGGACTCACGCGACAATGTTCAGGAAGTAATGCTAGGTTATTCTGATAGCAACAAGGATGGCGGCTTTCTTGCCGCCAACTGGGAACTCTACAAAGCCGAAACCGAACTGACAAAAATATTCGCCAAGCACAAAATTGAATTGCGCCTGTTCCATGGACGCGGCGGCACGGTCGGACGTGGTGGCGGCCCGAGTTATCAGGCGATACTGGCTCAGCCTCCAGGTAGTGTCAACGGTCAGATACGTATCACCGAGCAGGGTGAAGTCATCGGCAGTAAGTATGCCGACCCGGAAATCGGGCGGCGTAATCTAGAGACGCTAGTGGCTGCCACAGTCGAGTCGACGTTGTTAACTCACGATAGTCTTGGTGAACGCGCCGCTGATTATTACCAGATTATGGAGGTACTGGCGCGCGATGCGCTCGCAGCATATCGCAACCTGGTATATGAAACCCCGGGCTTTAAACGCTATTTTCAGGAATCCACCCCGATACGGGAAATCGCCGGACTAAATATTGGCAGTCGTCCACCATCACGCAAGCAATCCGATCTTATAGAAGATCTACGCGCCATTCCCTGGGTATTCAGCTGGAGCGTCAATCGCGCCATGATTCCTGGATGGTATGGCTTCGGCACAGCGGTGGAAACATTTGTCCAGCGCGAAGGCCAAGGTAAAAAAGGACTGAAATTTCTCCAGGAAATGCACAGCACCTGGCCCTTCATGCAAGTGCTGCTGTCCAACATGGATATGGTACTGGCAAAAACCGATATGGGTATTGCCTCACGCTACGCTGAACTCGTTACCGATACTGAGTTGCGTGAGAAAATTTTCGGTCGCATCCAGGCAGAATGGGATTGCAGCGTAAAATGGTTGTTCGCGGTGACGGGCCGCACAGAGTTGCTGCAGGATAACCCTACGCTTGCTCGCAGCATTCGTAACCGCACCCCCTATATCGATCCGCTCAATCATTTGCAAGTAGAGCTACTGCGCCGTTATCGCTCCGGTGACGCAGGCGACGCGGTGAAGCGCGCAATACAACTCACCATTAACGGTGTGGCGGCGGGGCTGAGAAACAGCGGATAAGCTCATATGATTTACCGCCTTTCATTTCGTATCGTTAAATTATGTTTATTGCGCACGTCCTGTAATTGGGATCGCGCAAAGGATTGCGGGATAACTCGGTTGCAATATTTTGGGTACGGTCGTGGCAAAAAAACTTTATATTAAAACTTTCGGCTGTCAGATGAACGAGTACGACTCGGACAAAATGGCAGACGTCCTTCACGCCGCGCGGGGCATGGAGAAAACCGATAATCCTGAGGATGCCGACATCATTCTGTTCAACACGTGCTCAGTACGAGAGAAAGCTCAGGAAAAAGTGTTTCACGATCTGGGACGCGTCAGACATCTGAAAAAATCCAATCCCGACCTGCTCATCGGCGTGGGCGGTTGCGTTGCCAGTCAGGAAGGCATAGAAATTGTGAAGCGCGCGCCATATGTGGATCTGGTGTTTGGTCCGCAAACTCTCCATCGGTTACCTGAGTTGATTTCCGCACGCCAGGTTACCGGCCGTCCGCAGGTGGATATTTCCTTTCCCGAAATCGAAAAGTTTGACCAACTGCCGATCGCACGTACGGAGGGTGTAACTGCCTTCGTTTCCATTATGGAGGGATGCAGCAAATATTGCAGTTTTTGCGTAGTGCCTTATACGCGCGGCGAGGAAATCTCGCGCCCCTTGAGCGATGTATTGGTAGAAGTCGCGGAACTGGCGACTCAGGGAATCAAGGAAGTGACGCTGCTTGGGCAGAATGTAAACGCATATCGCGGTGGAATGAAATATGGGGAAGAGGGTGAAATCGCGGATTTAGCGCTGTTACTTGAATATATAAGTGAAATTCCCGGTATCGAACGCCTTCGCTACACCACTTCTCATCCCAGGGAAGTCACCGCGCGGCTGATTGAAGCCTACATAAAATTACCGAAACTGGTAAGCCATTTGCATTTACCTGTTCAATCGGGCTCGGACCGGATATTGGCAGCGATGAAGCGTGGCTATACCGCGCTGGAATACAAATCCATTATCCGCCGGCTCCGTGCTGCTCGCCCCGATATTTCGCTTACCTCCGATTTCATTATTGGCTTCCCCGGTGAAACTGAGGCTGATTTCGAGGCGACTATGAAGCTGGTAGAAGGAGTAAATTTCGATGATTCCTTCAGCTTCATTTATAGCCCACGCCCTGGTACGCCTGCCGCGGAATTGTCCGACGACACTCCCTACGACATCAAGCTGAAGCGGCTGCAACACCTGCAGGAGAAAATCAACCAGCAGGCGCAGGCCATCAGTCAACGTATGGTCGGTTCGACGCAACGCATTCTGGTCGAGGGCGTATCCAAAAAAGATGATGGGGAACTTTGCGGGCGTACTGGTAATAACCGTATGGTGAATTTCACCGGCAGCCCGGCAAAAATCGGTCATTTCATAAACGTGCAAATTACCGCAGCGCTATCACATTCATTGCGCGGCGAAATCATACATGATGAATGCTGAGAAACCTTCGAGCAAACCCTCCGCTGAGCACGCGTGAGACTATTCAGACGTTCCCTAAACTTCATTTCTTGCAAAGTGTGCCTGTCACTGCCAGAATTAAGTCCTTACGATCTCGTTACCGAGCCTTTTGAAATCCCAGCCTGTCGAAATTTCATTTTCTCCAGTCGATAATCAGCGTCTTGCCAACCTGTGCGGTGCGCTGGACGAGAACCTCAAGCAGATAGAAACAGTGCTTGATGTCACCATTGCACGACGAGGAGAACATTTCAGTTTGCGTGGTAAATCTGCCCAGACCTTGCTCGCTACAGAAGCACTACGAAATTTTTATAGTCAGACACAACATCATCTAAGCATTGAGCAAATTCAACTAGGCTTGATCGAAGTGATGAATCCTCATCATTCGGTAAAGCCTGCCACTATTAACGTTCCCGCAAAAGAGACGCCAATGCTGATTACCCGCCGTAGCGATTTGCGCGGCCGGACGCCGCGTCAGGTGCAATATCTGCAACAAATCCAGGAGCATGACATCACGTTTTCCATTGGCCCGGCGGGTACCGGAAAAACTTATCTTGCTGTGGCAAGCGCGGTAGATGCGCTAGAACGTGACTTGGTGGCACGCATCGTGCTGGTACGCCCCGCGGTGGAAGCTGGTGAGCGTCTGGGTTTTCTACCTGGTGATATAGTGCAGAAAGTGGATCCCTATCTGCGCCCTCTCTACGACGCACTTTACGATCTGATGGGTTTTGATAAAACCAGCAAGCAATTCGAACGTAGTGCAATCGAAATTGCGCCGCTGGCTTTCATGCGTGGACGCACGTTGAACCAATCCTTTATTATTCTTGATGAAGCGCAAAATACTACCCCCGAACAAATGAAAATGTTCCTCACTCGTATTGGCTTCGGGTCCAAGGCTGTGGTGACAGGTGATGTAACGCAGACTGATCTGGCCAAGCATCAGAAGAGCGGTCTGGTAGAGGCCCAACAGGTTCTGGAAAAAGTACGGGGCATCGCTTTTACCCATTTTGGCACTGAGGATGTAGTGCGGCATCCGCTGGTACAAAGAATTGTCAATGCCTACCAAAAATATGAAAAACAGAGATAGGGGTTCCGAGTTTTCCAGCGGAGTTAGCCCCAGGCAAGCGAAACTGAAATTGACAATCCAGTACGCAACTCATACGGCAGGCGTTCCCGTCCGGCCGCAATTTCGCAGATGGGTCAAAGCTTCCCTGACGCAGGATGCGGAGATTGTGCTACGCATTGTGGATGAAATAGAAGGGCGCCGCCTCAACCAGGATTTTCGCGGTAAAGATTACGCTACCAATGTGCTGACTTTCGTTTACCACAATGTTCAGCCTTTGTCTGGCGATATTGTGCTGTGCGCGCCGGTGATAAAAACAGAAGCGAACCAGCAGCATAAAAATCTGACAGCGCATTACGCCCACCTTACGGCGCATGGCGTGTTACATCTACAGGGCTACGATCATGAAAGTGACACGAGCGCAGCGGTAATGGAGCAACTGGAGACCGAAATTGTCATGAGGCTGGGACACGATGATCCTTACAAGGAGTGTCAGCAGGCCATTGAAGAACCCTGATTTCGGGCGGGATAGCTTCTTTATCCATGTCGTTCACAATTAATTTACTTCTCACTACTAACCGGCACCTCAATATGGATGATCCTCCCAAACCTGGCTGGCTCGAACGCGTCAGTGCTTTGGTCCTGCGCGAACCGGGCGACCGTGAGCAGCTAATGGCACTGCTGCATTCTGCGTTTGAACGCAATTTGTTCGATTCGGACGCGCTAAGCATGATAGAAGGAGTGATACAGGTATCTGAAATGCAGGCGCGCGATATTATGGTTCCGCGTTCGCAAATGGATGTGATTGACATCAATGAACCACCAGACAAATTTATCCCATTGATAATCGAAACCGCACACTCGCGCTTTCCTGTAACCGAGACCGACAAAAACAACGTGATCGGTATCCTGCTGGCAAAGGATTTGCTGCGCTATTACGCTGGAGAGGAAGAGTTTAATGTGCGCGAAATGCTGCGGCCGGCGATATTCATTCCCGAATCCAAACGGCTTAATGTATTACTAAAGGATTTTCGCAGCAACCGTAATCATATAGCCATTGTAGTGGATGAATACGGTGGCGTGGCAGGGCTTGTGACTATCGAAGATGTGCTGGAGCAAATCGTCGGCGAGATTGAGGATGAACATGATTTCGATGAAGCTGAAGACAACATCGTACAGGACTCGAGCGGTCATTTCCGCGTCAAGGCCGTTACCGAAATTGCGGATTTCAACGAAAGGCTTGGAGCGGAATTAAGTGATGCGGATTACGACACTATCGGTGGCCTGGTATTGAACAAATTCGGCCGGCTCCCCAAACGGAGCGAGTCTGTGGTCGTCGGGACTTTCAAATTCACCGTGCTGCGCGCGGACAGCCGTAGGCTGTATACGCTCCTGGTCGAAAAAAACAGAGGCGACGCCTCAACAGTAACGACCTTGGAAACAGATTGAAGGATAGCTCAATGCAAGATTTCGAGCACAATCGATGGTAGGTGACATTCATTCCCTTGCGAAACAGCATTCCATGTCTTTCAGAAGCTTGTCGGACTGTTGAGGTAGCGTTACAACATGAGACTGTGAACAACGCGAACTGCAACGAGCATACGGACCGCCAGGCACTGTTCGAACCGCCCATGGTAGAGGTAATAATTGAGGTTCCGCGTGGTAGCTTTGTGAAGCGTGGATCCACAGGTAGTATCGATTTTATCTCACCTCTGCCGTGCCCGTTCAACTACGGCTCCGTGCCGAGTTACCTTGGCCTTGAAGGGGATCTGTTGGACGCGCTGGTACTTGGTCCGCGTCTACCATTGGGTACGCGGGTATGGGTCAAGGTTTGGGGGGCTGTGACATTGACAGATCGTGGCATGACGGATGACAAGCTTATCTGTAGCGACCATTCTCCAGATGCGGTGCAACGTCACAAGATACTGCAATTTTTCCATTTCTACGCGAAGTGCAAAGGGTTACTAAATATCTGGCGAGGCCGGCCGGGGCGCAACGCATGCGAGGGCTGGTGTGAAGCGATTCATGCACTCGCCCGCGCACGGCCGAGAGATGAGAACTGGCAAGGATCGCCGCTTGACTTCTGAACGGACCTCATTCCTTCGGTGAGCAAGTGACCGAGCATTACAATTGGGGATCGATGAACAGATTTTTTGCCAAGCCCTGCCAAGCGTGGCAGAATTGCGCCCCCTGTCAATTATGCTGAAGTAGCACTTCCCTACTATGCCTCTCCTCACCCTTGAAAAAGTCTGTCTCGCCTTTGGACATCATACTCTGCTTAATCAGATTAATTTGCAGCTTGATTCCGGCGAGCGCATTGGCCTGATCGGCAGGAATGGAGGCGGCAAGTCAAGCCTGCTACGCATTCTCGCGAACGAAAGTAAGCCGGACGACGGCAAAATCTGGCGCGCACCTGGATTGAAGCTGGCTTATGTGCCACAAGAACCGGAACTGGATGCCGCCCTCACAGTATTTCAGGAAGTGTCTAAAGGGTTGGGTACGGTTAGTCAGGTGCTGCTCGATTATCATGAAACTTCTCATCTTTTGAGTGAAGGCGCTGGAGACACTGAAAAACTCCTTTCTCGCCTGCAGGATGTGCAAGCCGAGCTGGAAGCTCAAGATGGATGGCGCATCCAGGGAAGAGTGGAAACTGCCATTGACAAACTTAACCTCCCCACAGATGCCTTGATCGGACATCTTTCCGGCGGATTAAAAAAAAGGGTCGCGCTGGCTCGTGCGCTGGTGGTATCTCCTGACGTCCTGCTCCTGGATGAACCGACGAATCACCTTGATTTTTCTTCTATCGAATGGCTGGAAACACTACTTGAGGATTTTTCCGGTAGCGTGCTATTCGTCACTCATGACCGCCGTTTTCTAAATAATGTGGCGACACGAATTATCGAACTCGATCGGGGTAATTTAACAACTTTTCCGAGTAATTTCGCTGAGTACCAGCAAAAGAAAATAGAAATGCTGGAAGTTGAGGCAGTGCACAATCAAAAGTTCGACAAGGTGCTGGCGCAAGAAGAAGTTTGGATACGTAAAGGAATACAGGCGAGGCGTACCCGTAACGAGGGAAGGGTAAGACAGTTGGAAGCGTTACGGCTGGAACGAGCCGCGCGGCGTGAACGAGTGGGCAAAGTTAATCTCAATGTAGATGAGGGCGCAAGATCCGGGCGGATGGTGGCTGAGTTGGAGCACGTCAGCAAAAGGTATGGCAATAAAACTATCATCGAAGATTTTTCCTGCCGGATCATGCGCGGCGACCGCGTAGGATTGTTGGGGCCTAATGGTGCGGGAAAATCGACGCTGCTAAAGCTGATACTGGGTGAATTACAGCCTGATACCGGCAATGTGCGCCAGGGAACCAAGCTCGCGGTAGCTTATTTTGACCAGATGCGTGAACAATTAAATGAGGAAGCAACGCTGATGGAGACTATCAGCCAAGGTTCCGATTTTATCGACATCGGCGGAGTGAGAAAGCATGTCATCAGTTATTTGGAAGATTTTTTGTTTGCGCCCGAGCGGACACGTTCGCCGGTAAAATCGCTCTCTGGCGGTGAGCGCAACCGGTTGTTGCTTGCACGCTTGTTCACTCGTCCCGCTAACGTATTGGTTCTGGATGAGCCGACCAACGATCTGGATATTGAAACTCTGGAACTGCTTGAAGCACTGCTGCAAGACTATTCCGGCACACTATTCCTGGTGAGCCACGACCGGGAATTTCTTGACAACGTAGTAACCCAGGTTATCGCCTTTGAAGGCGATGGAATACTGCGGGAATACGTTGGAGGGTATGAAGACTGGGTACGAGCGCAAAGTTTTTTGAAAACATCGGCAAAGCCACAGGCGACGAGGCCACGGCCTCCGGTTTCGCTGGATAAGATGTCTGTATCGGCCTCTTGCGTCAAGTTAGGCTACAATGAAGCGCGCGAACTTGCCGAATTGCCGGCAAAGATTGAAATTCTAGAGCAGGAACAGGGCGATATCAGCCGCAAATTATGTTCTTCGACTATCTACAGCGATTGCCCGGATGAAGCCAGAGCACTGCAAGAACGCTTTGCTATTCTCGAACAGGAACTCATGAAATATCTCACGCGTTGGGAGGAGCTGGAAGCAAAGCGCTCAATGGCAGGACAGAAGATATAACGATAAGTTCCCATATGTCCTGCTACTTTATTCGTTGACCAGAAATGGCACATCGTTTAGAGTCGCTCTTTTTGAAAAGAGGGCACTCATAATGAAACGACCAGCAATAGTGAATTTATTTGCGTGGAGTCTGCTCCTGACATTAACCGGTACTGCACAGGCAGCTGGTGACCCGGTTGCGGGAAAGCAGAAGAATGCAATGTGCATCGGTTGTCATGGAATAGAAGGATACCGGACATCTTATCCTACGGTATATAAAGTCCCAAAACTCGGTGGCCAGCACGCCGAGTATCTGGTCAAGGCGATTGAGGCATATAAAACTGATGCCCGCAGTCATCCCAGCATGAAAGGTATCGCCGCCACGCTTTCCACCCAGGATATCGAAGACCTAGCCGCCTATTATTCCGCTTCCGGTGGAAAATAATTTACCCATTACGCAAGGAAAGCTTTATGAAAAATTTCATTATTGCCGCCGCGAGCGGCGCATTGCTGCTGATTTCCGGCCAGGGAATGGCAGCCGATATTGAAGCCGGCAAGAAAAAAGCGGCTGAAGTTTGTGCCGCATGCCACGGCCCAGACGGCAATAGTCCTGCACCGGCTTTTCCAAAGCTAGCTGGGCAGCATGCAAGTTATCTGCAAAAATCCCTGAACGAATATAAGTCAGGTACCCGGAAGGATCCCATAATGGCCGGTATGGCTGCAGCCTTGAGCAAGGAAGATATCGAAAATCTATCGGCCTATTTTGCCAGCCAGTCCGGTCTGAAAACAAAATATTGATCAGGAAGCCTCTGAACAAATCCTCCAGGGGAGCGTTCAGCTTGCAACCAAGTTTGGCAAAATCGGAATGATAAGGCGCGCATGAAGGTCGCTGCTTGCGCTTCCATGCTGATAGGCGATACCAGTGAAAGTGCAACGCGGCCAGCTCACGATTTTGTTCTAGCCCATATGGAATGGCGTTTTGTGTCTGTGAAAGAGTTATTCAGCGGTTAACTGCGCGAGCGGACGGAAAACTTTTTTTCTGTCTGCTTGTCCAGACCCCGAATAAATGGACTCATGTTTCATCAAGTACAGATCATCAACTTTTTCGCCGATCCAGGCAGTCGAAATAAATCGAGGCATCGAGCGCTGATCGGCTGCGTT
>JBDTWQ010000051.1:0-2681 GCA_040006595.1 Nitrosospira sp. | reverse complement strand
GGAAAAGGCGCGACCTTCCACATCACTTTTCCGTAATAACTTGAATCCAGAATTAAGAGCCGCGGTTTGAAATTTAAGTGCTGGAAACCCGTCGTTATACGCCCGTCGAAAATCTCGGAATAACTTTCAAAGTTCGCAGCAACGCGCTCCAAGGCTGACACTTATTGTTGGATATTCAATTTCCTCTGCCTGTTCCGGTTACCGCTCTGACGCAAAGCTGATAGGCCCGTACCTTCGTATCTCTCCTGTTTTTCTGTATGGATGCCGCTTAGTGCTTTTTTTGTGCAGAGGTAACCCCTGTTTTGCAGATTTTCTCCACCGTGCATATTTTTTTATTCACAAATTAATCACATTTGCACGACATTCTCTTCACACGCACTGTGGCAATCTACGCCATTAAAACACAGCTGTAAAACTAATTATGCAGCCTTAACCTTGGAACCTATCTCATGATTCCACTGTCTTTAAATGAAACATTTTGGCCGATGGAATTCTTTTTATAAATCATTATGGCTATTACTAGGTTGTACTCCGCGATAAATTGCAGTCACATGACATAGAAGCGACATTCATTTCTGATTCATTGCGTCTAAAAAACTTTACGAGATAGGGGCAAATATATGCATACATGTAGTCACGCAGTTGTTGGATGTATGGACTTTCGCATTCAAAAGACGGTAACAAAATTACTTGAACATTTGAATATTGAAGAAGGGACGTTCGATCGAGTAACGTTTGCCGGTGGTGCGGCCAATACGGAACAGCTCAAACTTCATCTGGGGCTTTCGAAGAAACTGCATGGGAGTTGTATGGCGGTACTTTCCGTTCACGAGGATTGCGGCGCCGGCGCCGTGAAAGAAGATCTTTTGAGCGCGGCCGACACAGCCCGCTCTATGGGTTTTGATCCCAAGTTATTTTTTATCAAGCTTGACGGAACCTGGGAGGAAGTTAAGGCTTTGTAGCCTTGGAAGGTAGCGGCGAATATTGGTCAATGCTTCGAATGCAGCCCATGCGTCTTCAAAAGGAAGGTCCTGAAAGTCATGCAGCGTATTGTGGTGCACAAAATTCAGAATAGGAGCTTGCCCAGGGAGGACATAGTCCAAATGGTGCAATGCCGCTATGATATGTTGCGCAAGGTTTGTTACTGCATTGGTGGTTTCTAAAGGCGAATCTTGCATGCCTAATCCTCCATTCGGGGTCTGATCAGACCGTTCATTTGCGAGATAGTGGCTGTCGAGAGATCAATCAATGATGCCGGCAGCAGGCCGAATAACACGATGCCGGCAACCAGAATGCCCAGTCCCAAAAGTTCGGGCGGTCTCAAGTCTTCAGTCTGTTTCATCTGCGGCTTTACCGGCCTGGTAAAAAGTAGTCCTACAGTACGAATCGCGTAAGCGGTGCTGATTAGGATGGCCAGACTGAAAAATATCATTAATCCACCCTATTGCTGGAAACCGCCGACCATCGCGTGTAGTTCTGCGCCGCACCGACGGTCCCTGACATACCCATTGCAGCCAGCGCGTTATGGTGGTGAAAAACGCAAAACGCGGCCTCACCTGAACCAGCGAACTGTAATCCTGTATTTAACGCGTATGGGTTCGGGCATAAAGCAGGCCCTACTACCAGAAACAGTGCACCTTCAATCAGTCCGTGAGCACTTATTTGCAAAGCTGCTCTAGTGAGTCCGGTCTCATTCAGTGTGGAAATCCCCAATAAGACAATTCCCATGTAACTGATTCAAGAATAGGCGACCATGGCTTTAAGGGCGCTTTGCCGCCACGCAAGCAAACCGCCATAGATCATGCTGAACAGCGCCAGGAAAACCAGCAGCGATTGGAGCGTTTGGGCAGCGGTGGGCAGAATGACCACTATCCTCAATAAACCGTAAGCTCCCATTTTCAGCAATATGCCGGATAGCAGAATACTGACTGGGCTCGGGGCTTCGACATGGGCCAACGGCAACCAGCCGTGCAGGGGGAAGATCGGCATCTTGACCCCAAAGCCGATCAGGAAACCGAGAAACGCCCAAACCTGGTGATCCTTGGGCATCTTTTCGGACACATGGCTCATTGCACTCATCAGGGACACGTGTTCGGGAACGTACTGATAAACCGCGATCAGGCTGACCAGCATAAAAATAGAACCGCACATGGTATACAGCACAAAATTAAGACTTGCTGTCTGCCGCCGCTTGCCGCCCCAACGGTCTATCAGAAAAAACATGGGGATCAGGGTTATTTCCCAGAAAATATAGAAGAGCGACCAGTCCTGGGCCAGAAACACGCCCAGCATGCCGAATTCGATCAGTAGTATGCTGATGTGATAGCCTTTGACGCCGATGGCAATGCTGGAAGAAGCGAGCAGCGCTATGGAGGTGAGCAGGGTGGCCAGAGCAACCATGGGCAAAGACAGGCCGTCAACGCCTAACGCATACGCACTGCCGACTTTGGGATTGATCGCGAAGTACTCGCTGAACTGCAGACCGGCTTCGTGCTGGTCATAATTAAAAATCAGGTAGCAGGTAAGTGCGAGAGCGATAGTAGTGAACAGATTGCCGAGATTGCGGGAAACATCATCGTCCGGCCGGGGAGGAGTGCCAACATTAGGGCTCCAATCGCGGGAGTCCACAGAATCGCGCTTAGAATTCCCATTTGTTAGTTTTAACTAACTCCTCTCGCTGG
>JBDTWQ010000050.1:0-6027 GCA_040006595.1 Nitrosospira sp. | reverse complement strand
GCTAGTCATCAGTAATAGGCTCATATACGAAGTTGTCTAACGATTTTGAGCGATCTCGCAGAGGCACGGCAGCGTGAATTTGATTGTATAAAATCTGCGCGCAGCATGCAATGCTCAAGTTGCGTGCTTGATGGGAGTGCGGGAAGCGCGTGTCCCTCTCACAAGAATAGAAAAGCGCGGCATACAGGCGGTACTATTTTACAACCGCTTTGTTGTTTGCTTTCTATAGATTGGATCCCGAAAAACATTGAGCCTGATCAGGTGACGCCAGCACTCAATCAGGTTGACGTTCGAGTAACCCCTGCTAGACTGATATACAAGATGTGAGATTCCTGTCTTTCGATACAACGTTTCACGCTACCGTTATTGAAAAACGCTGCTTTAGCGAGACGCAGAGCCAGACCGATTGGTCTGCGTAACTGATCCAGGAACTATTTTTTAGTTAAGAGGTTCGTCATGGAACAGCCTGCTCCACCTGTCGTAACCAAATTCGAATTACCCCCGGACGTGATTGCGCTGGTGCCTATGCGCAACGTCGTATTGTTTCCGCATGTATTGATGCCTATCACCGTCGGTCGCATCAAGTCGATCGCTGCTGTCGAACATGCGCTTCACTCCAACGCTCCAGTCGGCATCGTGCTGCAAAAGGACGCCGCTGTCGACGACCCAGGTCTTGATGCGCTGTGCTCTATTGGTACGGTGGCTAATATCGTGCGTCACCTCACTTCGGCTGAAGGGTTGCGTCATGCCGTATGTCAGGGTTTGGAGCGATTTCGCATCGACGAACTGGTCGAGGGCTACCCGTTTTTGGCCGCTCGTATCCAGCGTATTGATGAGTCGGAACTGGTTTCTACCCAGGCTGAAGCACTCGCCATGCAGCTGAGGGAACGCGCGGTTGAGATCCTTTCGTTGCTGCCCGGCGTCCCCGCAGAGCTCGCGCATGCGTTGCAAGCCACGCGCGCCCCATCGCATCTGGCGGATATCACCGCAAGCTTGCTTGACACTGAAGTGAGCGAGAAGCAGATGCTGCTCGAAACCGTGCGTACCGAGGAGAGGCTGCAGAAGGTGCTGCAGATCTTGTCCCGTCGCATTGAGGTGCTCAGGTTGTCGCAGGAGATCGGCGAGCGTACGAAAGAACAATTGGAGGACCGCGAGCGCAAATTTCTGTTGCGCGAGCAATTGAAGACGATCCAGAAAGAACTCGGTGAGAGTGACGGCAACGATCAGGAGATTGCGCAACTGAGCGATGCGATCGCCGCCGCCGGAATGCCGAGTGAAATCGAGGCGCAGGCACGCAAGGAATTGCAGCGACTGCAGCGCATGCCTGCATCATCGAGCGAATATTCGATGCTCCACACTTATCTGGAGTGGATGACCGAATTGCCTTGGCGATTGCCGGCCGATACACCCATTGACTTGAATGCCGCACGTCAGATTCTTGAAGCCGATCACTTTGGGCTTGAGCGTGTCAAGCAGCGCATTGTCGAATTCCTGGCAGTGCAAAAGCTGAAACCTCAGGGACGCGCGCCAATCCTGTGTTTCGTCGGACCGCCAGGGGTGGGCAAGACTTCGCTCGGTCAGAGTATTGCGCGTGCATTGCAGCGGCCTTTCGTCCGCGTATCGTTGGGCGGCGTGCACGATGAAGCGGAAATGCGCGGCCATCGTCGCACTTATATCGGCGCAATGCCGGGGAACATCGTGCAAAGCCTGCGTAAGGCTGGCGCGCGCAACTGCGTGATGATGCTTGACGAGGTCGACAAAATGTCAGCCAGTCTCCATGGCGACCCTTCGGCTGCGCTGCTGGAAGTGCTGGATCCGGAGCAGAATTCCACCTTTCGCGACAATTATCTTGGTGTGCCGTTTGACTTGAGCCGCGTGGTCTTCATTGCCACTGCGAATGTGATTGATAATGTGCCGCCGCCTGTACGCGATCGCATGGAAATCATTGACCTGCCGGGTTATACCCAGGAAGAAAAGCTGCAGATCGCGCTGCGTTACCTCGTTAGCCGCCAGCGTGAGGCTAATGGTCTGAAAGAAGGGCAATGTGACATTTCGGTTGAGGCGTTGAATAGCATCATTGCGAATTATACCCGCGAGGCCGGGGTGCGGCAGCTGGAGCGAGAGATCGGGCGCGTAATGCGTCAAGCGGCCATGCGCATCGCCAATGATGACCGGCTGCAGGTACATATCGATGCGGCGGATTTGGATGCTATTCTCGGCCCTGCGAAATTCGAGCACGAGGTCGGGCTGCGCACCAGTCTGCCGGGCGTGGCCACTGGTCTGGCATGGACGCCAGTGGGCGGTGACATTCTGTTCATTGAAGCAACGCGAGTAAGCGGGAGCGGGCGGCTGATTCTGACCGGACAGCTAGGCGACGTAATGAAGGAGAGCGCGCAGGCGGCGCTTACGCTGGTAAAATCGCGCGCGGGTGATCTTAATATCCCGGCTTCAACGTTCGACGGTATCGACGTGCATGTGCATGTACCAGCGGGCGCTATTCCAAAGGACGGCCCAAGCGCGGGGGTGGCTATATTCGTAGCGCTCGCTTCGCTCTTTACCGATCGGCCGGTACATCATGACGTAGCAATGACCGGCGAAATCAGTCTGCGTGGTCTGGTATTGCCGGTGGGTGGAATCAAGGAGAAGGTGCTCGCTGCACAACGCGCTGGTCTGCAGAGGGTACTGCTGCCGACGCGCAACGAAAAAGATCTGCGCGAGTTGCCCGAAGCAACACGTGCCACGTTGAAATTCGTTTTTCTGGAAACGGTGGATGACGCGATACAGGCGTCTTTGGGTCAGCGGGGGTCGAGTCGCCTGGGGTCCGAGTTCAAGCTCGTCTGAGTCTGGAAATAGCGCTAGCCACTCAGGACATCTCAAGCCCGACATCGAAAGTCGCAGCATATCCCCCGTCCGTTTCGACAAGCTTAAGCATTAGCTGGTCCCCTCCCTTACGGAATATGCTGTCGCCTTCATTCCTCGTTCTCGGCAAGTAAGATCCGCCTCTGGCATATGGCTGATGCTGTGCGTATACCAGATCCGTAATCGAATCATCGAAGTAGAATTGCGACGTAAACTCATAGGCCCGCATATATTTCGAATCGGTACGGACCTTGAAATGAATATGAACAGTTCTGCCGGGATACCAGCCAGGATAAATACTGATAAATCGCAAGCTGCCGTTTTTATCGGTCACCTGATAGCCGCGCAGAAATTTTTTTCCGATTGTATTAAAACCACTGTCCATAACATCTGAGTAGACTCCCTGGGCATCGCAGTGCCAGATATCCACAATAGCGCCGGCAAGCGGTTTGCAATCGCCTTTACTAGAGGGATTAACTGCGGAAACGCGAATCTCAAGTGCGAGGGGTAGTCCATCTTTGACTGAACCGTCGGAGGGATCGGACCGAACATCGGAGCGGTGCAGGCGCTCGTCGACAAAATAGGGCCCTTCAGTCTGCTGAGGAGTGAGGATACATGAAAGTATTTTCCCATTCGCTTCCTTGCCGCCGGAACCGCGAGATGAGCATCCGGCGAGCATATTCATTCCGGTGGCCCCAAGCAGGGTTAGCATTTTTCGGCGATTCATAAACCATTCCTGGTAATCATCAGCACTCATGCTATTCCCCTTTAATTTTGTCTGAAGGGCAAACTTCACTTCAACTGAATGGCGTTAAAGCCTTACTCTCGCCTTGCAATATCGCTATTGATGAATGGAATTTGCCGAAACCTGAATTTTTAGAGGCCATAAAATGGAAATAATTCAGGCTACAAGGCAAACTATTAGCCCGGTGCAATTTATTTCCGGAATGCTAACGATCGCTAGCTGAGAGCCTGCTCAACAGGTTGTTTTTTACCGCTGGCCACTCGTGCTGAAGTATTGAATAAACAACGGTATCACGAATTGAACCATCAGGCATTCTTTGATGGCTGCGTAAAACGCCATCTTGTTTGGCGCCCAGTCTTTCGATTGAAGTTCTTGATACCTCGTTAAAATAATGTGTTCTGAATTCTACCGCAAGAGCTTTTTTCTGTTCAAAGACATATTGCAGCAACAATAACTTGCTTTCGCTATTAACTCCTGTTTTACATACTGATTTTGCATACCACGTGTAGCCAAGCATTGGTCTTCTGGTTATCTCGTCAACGTTATAAAAACGAGTTGTGCCTACGATTTTATTCGTTTTATTGAGACTGACGGCAAATGCAATATTTCCCTTTTTTGCATCTCCAATAGCCTGAATCACATAGCTTTCCATTTGGTCCGGCGAGGGCACCTTTGCAAACCAGAGTTTCCAGAACTCTCCATCCAGTACCGCAGCCCTTAGAGGCTCGACGTGACCCATCTCAAGAGGAACAAGCATTACAATCGTTCCCTTCAACTCTATAGGTTCCAGCCAGCTCATTTTTTCGTGTTTTTCACTACTACGTATTAATATTCGCTACGTCCAAATCGCGCCGTCAAGGTTGGATTTATAACGAGCCTTTTAGAACATCGGTTTCTTTTTGGCCGATTTATAACGCTTGACCCCGCTCATAATTTCCACCTTGGCCTCCTTGACGCCAACCCAGCCATTTATTTTGACCCATTTGCCCTCTTCCAGGTCTTTATAGTGAGCGAAGAAATGTGCGATTTGCGAGAGCACCAGCTCAGGCAAATCATCGTAGGATTTCTTTTTGCGGTAGAGGCCGCATAGCTTGTCGATAGGTACTGCCAATACTTTGGCATCCTCACCGGCTTCATCGGTCATTTTCAGCATACCCAGCGGCCTGCAGCGCACTACCACGCCGGAAATGAGCGCAACCGGCGAAATCACCAGCACATCCACCGGATCTCCATCTTTCGATAGCGTGTGGGGAATATAACCGTAGTTACACGGGTAGTGCATTGACGTAGACATGAAGCGATCCACAAACATCGCGCCGGTTTCCTTATCCACTTCGTACTTGATGGGGTCGGCGTTCATGGGTATTTCTATAATGACGTTGAAATCGTTGGGCACGTCACGGCCAGAATTTACCCGGTCGAGATTCATTTAAGTTCCTGTTCTTGGCTGAAAAGCGGCTATTATAACTGTGAGTCCGGAGGATTAATCAACTTCTAGCCATGCGCATGTTGTTTAGTTTAACCATAATGGCTGCAATCGCCTACGGTGCACTGGCACTGGTGATATTCATTGCTCAGCCGGGCCTTATCTATTATCCGGAAACCGGGCGACACATCATCGCCGCGCCCGATTATGTGGGACTTGCCTATGAGCCGATAGAGATTTCTACAGCCGACGGCGAAACTCTGCATGGCTGGTTTGTGCCGGCCCCTGCTGCGAAGGGAACGATGCTGTTCTTTCACGGAAACGCCGGTAACATTTCCCATCGCATGGAATATCTGCTGATGTTTCATCGCCTCGGTTACAACACGTTCATTTTTGATTATCGCGGCTACGGCCAGAGCAGCGGTTCGCCCTCGGAGTCCGGTACTTATCTCGACGCCCAGTCAGCGTGGCGTTATCTCACCGAAGCAAAAGGTATCCCGCCTGCCCGCATTGTGCTGTTTGGTGAGTCCCTCGGCGGCGCGGTGGCGGCATGGCTTGCGATGAACGAAAAGCCGGGGGCGCTGGTGCTGGCGTCGGTATTTACCTCGGTACCCGACATGGCGGCAAAAATTTATCCCTTTCTGCCGGTGCGTCTGCTATCCCGTTTCGACTACAACACGATTGAGTATTTGCAGTCTGTTACTTGCCCAGTGTTTGTCGCGCATAGTCCGCAGGATGACATTGTGCCGTTCGCGCATGGCCGGGCATTATATCAGGCAGCGCCGGAGCCGAAGCAGTTCCTGGAGTTGCAGGGCGGCCACAACAGTGGTTTCATTTTCATGCAGGAAGACTGGATGAAAGCATTGGGAAAATTTATTGACACGAGCTTGGGGAATCTCTGAATAAGTCTGCCGTCGCGCCCCTGCTGGCAAACTCCGTACTATTCAGAGGTTCCATAAGCGCATTTCTATAATTTTAAAGATGGTATAGTCGGCAT
>JBDTWQ010000049.1:0-6784 GCA_040006595.1 Nitrosospira sp. | reverse complement strand
GAGCATTACAATAGCAAAAGGGTCAGAATGTATGAGAGATACTTGCCCACACCGTACGGGGAATTCCATTAAACCCCACTGCCGGCTGATATTTCTTATCGAGAAGATTATCAATCTGGACTCGCAAAGTAGTGCCTTGCCGGATATTGTATGATGCGCTAAAGCCCACAATGACCATCGCGGGCAGCTTTTGGGTATTCTGGCCGTCGTCAAATCGTTCCCCTTCACCCCGCGCTATTCCCTCTGCTGAGAAGTTTCCCGCGGCGTATCTCAGGACCACCGTGCCAAATATTCTGGATCTGCGGGGCAGGATGGTATTGAGCTGCTGGTTACGCGGATCCTGAATAGTCAGATTGGCTCGCGTCGACCATCCTTTGCCTATTGGCTGGATCCCCGTCAATTCAAACCCATCGATTCGAGCCCGGGAAATATTCTCCACCTGGGAAAACAGGCTATTAATGACGATAGCATCGCTGATGGTATTGATGAAGTACCCCAGGCGATAGCTTGCGTTATCCGCGCCATCATAGGATATAAATGCTTCATGCATGCGGCCGCGCTCGGGCTTAAGGTTCGGATTGCCCGCGAATCCAAAATTGGAAGGAAAATAGAGATCATTGAAAGTCGGTGCCTTGAATGATAACGAAGTCAGCGCTCCTACCCGCCAGGATTCGCCCAGCTTGCGCGCCAGAGAGAGGGAATAGGTGTTAAACCCGCCGAACTGACTGTTCTCGTCATGACGAAACATTCCCTCCACCACATGCCGTTCGGAACTCAGTTGTGTTCCGATAAACCCCGCAACGTTAGTTCTGCTTGTCTTGGCAAACACTGTCGTACTGTTAACCCCCTGGATTTCATGATCCATCCCGGCAAAAATACGTCCAATGGTTAGCTTCCTCTCCAGTTGCAGCGAACCTTGCAGAGAACGGCTGTTGAATATCGCCGGATTGGCCCCTCGTACATTGGATCGATCAAGTGAGGCCCCGTATGTCCCCATTATGCTGAAGTTATAAGGAAGCGAATAAATTCCCCTGAGGTTTGCCATGGAGATCGACTGCAGATTCACATCGTTGGTGGTCGGCGAAGCGTTGAATGGCGCCCTGAGTTCAGAGCCTAAAGCGGTCGCCTCCACTTGGAAATCCGGTGTTATCCATCCTCCCGCCTTGGCTACGATTCCTAAACGGCTTCTAGGATCTCTCTCCGAATTCGGATTGAAGGCGAAAGGATTATTCTTGTTTGTCGCCGGCCCCTGCTGGATGATGTCCTGCACCACCCGAATTCCCCCGTAATAAGATTCCCCCCGTACCCCAAAACTTGCCGCGGCACGTTCCGAAAATCTCGAACCACCACCGGCCGAAAACATCATTCCTTTCGGGATATCGATATTTCCACGTATAACCCCACCGACCGCATTAGATCCGAAGGCCGCCGACGTTCCCCCCTGAATGACATCGAGCGATGACAGGAGACCTGGCGCGATAGCCGCGAAGTTTGGCGAACCGACTGTCGCGGATGACATTTTCACGCCATCTACCAAAAATACCGTCTGGTTTGAGTTAGAGCCACGCATGAAAAGTGACACCGGCCCGCCCGGTCCGAGTTCATTGATCTGCACATGCTCCTGCAACACCGTCTTCCAGTCATTATCTTCGACTTTCAATTTAACCGAATTAATTCGAAGATTGGTCAGTTCTGAGCCCTTGGGGATACGGTTCCCGCCATAAATGGTCAGTTCCGGTAGAGCTGTTGCAGGCACATCGTTTGCAAGAGCCAGTCCAGGTGGGCTAATTATCCATCCTAAAGCCAGCATTCTGCCTAGTTTCATCCGCCACTCCTCGCATTATTCAGGTATTAATTTATCTTCATCAACCACGATGACGTTTTGAAATGGAGAACCACCCGTGATGATTCCGTTTATATCCGTTGCCGCAGCTATCGATTGACAGCTCATCCGGATTAGACGGCAGCGATAGCACTAGCCGGCTTCCTCTGTCAAACAGACACATCGAATAGGCAGGCCCATTTAACGCCGTGGCAGAAAAGTCATTGCGGGGATTCTTGAGCGAAAAAAAAGATATCGATCAGGACACCGCCCCACGCGATATTCCCATACGCGTTCAAGGCCGGTATCCGGGCTCGCAAGATTTGACGTATCGCCTTCCCATGAACTGGAGAATTCACAGTGGCAGTAATATCTCTGGATAAGAGTGCGACACGAAAGAACTTATTCAGAGGTTACTTAATTAATACGCCCACACTTGCTCACCGTTGCGGGGGCAGCCCAGGCATTTAACCTGGTTCCCGTTTAACTCGACCGCATAGCGGCCGAAGCACCTCAAACGTGGCGCGAATTTTACCAGAATCAGGCAGCCTGGACTGAAACCTTCGAATAAGTATTTCCGTCATACGGATGGGTTGACGAGGTTCGTGCAGAATACTGGAAATAACATTTGAACAATTCCCTTACCAGTTGACTCAACAAGGATTTCCGAACTATAGTGAGCCGATGGAATCCGAGCTCAAGTCCCTGGAAGATAAAATTAATCAATTCGTACGACTGTGTCAGCAGCTGCGATCGGAAAATATCCAGTTGCGTCAGCAACTGGCGAGCGTTGCCAGCGAAAATAAACATCTTACGGAAAAAATAAGCGCCGCCACCGGTCGTTTGGAAGCTCTCCTGACACAGATTCCTGAAAGCTAAAATGAAAACCGCCACCGCTATGGATGTCACCATCATGGGACGCGAATTCCGCGTCACTTGCCCTGATGAGGAGCGCAAAGGGTTGTTGGAAGCGGTGACTTATCTTGATAAAAAAATGCGCGAAATCAGGGATAGTGGAAAGATTGTTGGCTCTGAACGCATTGCCATTATGGCGGCTCTCAACATAACCCATGAATTGCTCACCACAAGAAACAGGGAAGGCTTTGACATGGAAGAATTTAAGCGTAGAATCGATTGCATGCAGGCAGCACTTGATGCCGTAATGCCGGAACAAGACAAACTGTTTTAATTCGGATACGAAGCTTTCAAGTCAGCCCAGAATTTCCAGTTTGCGTTCGAGTCGATTACCTGCTTGAAAGTGAAATGGTTAAGAGTTGTTCCCTGCGGTGTTCGTTTAGGCCCATATTCTTTGAACCAATTTTTTGAGAATTGGTTACCAGCCACAGTGATGCTGTTGTGCGCGTCCTATACGGAAGCGCCTGATGCGTCCGGCAAGTGACCACCTTGGACCCTAAGGTTCAAGATAATGGTCTGACGGCATCTGCGGGGACCTTATTGCGGAATGCAAAAAAAGCGGCTACGCCGCTTTTTTTGTTGCCTCTCAACTAAAACTGACTAAAACATCCGCTACTCCATTCTGACTAATTATTATTGAAGTCAGTCATCCCCTCTGTCCCCGGCACAGGACGATCTTTGCTGGTCACGTGCATGTCAAGGCGCTGCTTTATTTCTGCAGGTTCGTGGTTAGGTTTCATGCCCCCCGTCAATTGCACCCACCTAGCAACCGAAGGTACGCCTAGTTTGTTAACCAGAAACAGCATGTACCATCCCGGAGGAGCAATGTTCTGCTCGCGCAGGACATTGACATGCAAGTGGCAAAAATCGTGCGCTTTGAATTCAAGGTCTACTACTCGCTGACCTGTCTCGCATGAATGAGTTGTCGCCATGGGCCAGATCAGTTCGACCCATTGAATTTCTTCGGCCTGCGGTGTGTGGATTTCGAAATTCCCTCCATACAGGATCTGCTGCGGTACGGTCTCGATGAAGGGCCGGGGGCCACGGAACAGATACGGTGGGTGATAGATTTCCAGGCGCAACTCGTCGTCACGCCTGTTCGGGTTGGAGCCGGCCGCAAGCACGCGGCCGTCGGGCAACAGGAGGGCAATCGAATGGTACATCCGCGCGGCCTGCGCCGTAGCGGCTGCGGTCCAGGTATTTGTAGCAGGGTCATATATCTCCGCCTCCAGGACTGCTGTGGCCGCAGCTTCAGACTGGCCATTTCCACCTGAAACAAATACAGTCCGATCTGGCAGCATAACTGCATTAATGTGAAAACGTGCGTGAATCATGGACGCGACCTCCTTATAGGCAGGCGCGGAGGCTTTTAAATCGATGAGATACGCAGTGTTGATGGCCGGGTCTCCCCCACCGAAGATCATGAACCGCTGCTCCTGCGCAGGTGCCAGCAACACACTGCCGCAATGATCCCTGGTTTGGCTGAATCCTGCGGGCAACGTGACATTGGTCATTGTGCTTGTGGATATATCCAGCAATCCGGGCTGCGGGGCCGCCGGATTGGGGAACATATTTCCGCCATCGTAGAATAGTCGGCCGTCCCGTGTGAGGAACAGATGCGGGAAAAGCGGCCAACCGTCCTGGCTGGGCATCTGGACCCACCCGCCCACGCTCGAATAGACCTCGGCCCGATTCGGCCCGCCTGAGACAATGAAGACCCTGCCGTCCCCGAGCGTCACGAGCGTGGGATACCACCGGCCCTCCGCCATCGGGGCGAGGCGAGTCCATGACTCGGAGAGAGGATCGAATAGATAGCTGGTTTCCAGTCCGATGAAACCATGCCCATTGATGTCGTATTCTTTAGTGCCTCCTGCGACCAGCAGGCGGCCATCAGGGAGAAATGTTTGCCCCGCACAGAAGAAGTCCACCGGGGTGAAGGGAGAAACAAACTCTCCGTTTTCATAATCCCACACTGCGCTGCGCAGGCCGGTCGTATAAAGCTCATCATTGCCCGACCCGGCGAACAATAATACTTTGCCTGTATGCAAGACTGCTCCATGAATAGGCAGAAGCGGCGCAGGACATGGCAGCAACTCCCACAAACCTTTCGTGGCTGCTTCAAGGATATCTGTCGAGGGCGTGGTTCTCATACTCGCAACACCGCCCATACCTCCCATATGCACCATACCGGCCCCACCGGCCATACCCGGCATCCCCTCGGCCATCGCTGGCTGATCCGTGGAACGTCCGGGATGGTCGTGACCTAATGGCGGCGGTGCATTGTGGTCGCGCAGGCAACGTAGCACGTCGACGTTCGGGCATCCGTTCATGCCGTCGTCAAACGGCAATTCCACTTCGAACATCTTGCTCACTTCATCGGAAATCCAGATATATTGGCGAGCACGAACCAGGCCGGCCAGGCCGGCCATCATGTGCTCCTCCACGTGGCAATGAAAAAGAAAATCTCCGCGAATTCGCACTCGACAGGCATTTTCCGGCGGATCACACTGGAACTGCTCGAGAGCGTGCGGAAGCCGCATTGCGGGAGGAATCTCGGTCTCGGTCGTAAAGGTTTCCAGAGAGCTGATTCCATGCACGTCGGATGCGCCTCCGGAAGGTGCCGGAAGCGCCCAGCGAACCGAATGGGGATGGAAATTGTGCCAGATGCCGGAAACGTCCAGGTTGAATAGATACCAGCGTAGCCGTTCGCCCGTGTCCCCCACAATTGTGGGCGTATTCCCGACAAAGGCGCGGCCGTTGAGGCAGAAGCTGGGGATTCCGCCTCCAGCAGAGAATACGATGTGATCATGGTCGCCGTCGTTACGCCACTCGATAGTCCCGCCAGGGCGAACCAGAGCAAGCGGCGGGACGAACTTATTATCCTGGATACTTACGTTAGCACTAGCTGGCGCGTCCGCCACGACCTGAATCGTTCCATTCATTGTGGGACCATGAATCGCACAGTAGTAGTTGACAACTTTTGCGTCCGGAAAAGTGAAATTGAACGTATCGCCATGAGCGAGCCGCTTGCTTTGGAATGCAATGCTCGAGCCACCCGCAAATTGATGAATAAAAATCGGGACCTCATGATCTGCGCGAGGCGCAGCCGGGTCTCTCACGATCAGGCCACCGAACAAGCCCAGATTGATGTTTCGTGCAGTGTCGTGCGCGTGGTCGTGAAATCCCCAGGCTCCCACCATGTCAGGCGTTACGTCATAAACGTATGTCCATTTCTGGCCGGGAAAAATTTCATCGCTGCGCCGGCCGTCTCGCGTCGCGACACCCAACGGCCACGCTCCGTCTGATTCGATTCCGTAACGCAGCCCGTGAATGTGAAAACTATGACAATCGCTTGTATCTGCGTTCCAGACGTGGATGTGCAGCCGTTCGCCTGGTTTCGCATACAGCACACAACCCGGAATTCTCCGATCCCATGGAGGTTCGTTGACATCCGCCTCTATCAGCTTCGCCTTGTTGGGCGTTGTGTAATGCGAATCAAGGTACTCCCGATAAACCAAGCCATCCGCGGTGCTGCCCAGAATTTCCTGCGCGGGTATTCGGCCCGATTCGTGGCCTGAATTGAACATGCAATCACGCCCAAAGTGACGGGCGCAGGCCACAGGTGCCACCGGGCTATAACTCAGCAGAGATTCAATTTTCAGAAAGATGTCGCGGCGACGAAAGTGCATGATAGCCTCCAAGCCCTCCGAGATCATCAGCTCGAACGGATAAGTAAGTCCTTGGTTTGTAATAAGAGCGCGGCTGAAAACCACCGCATCACAAAGGTCGAGTGGCGAACCCATGGCTTAACGCCAAAGTGGCAGTCGATCCTTACCGCAAAACTGGCAAGCGCTCTCCGATTAAGCCAGTGTAGATCACACTCGTCAAAAATCAAGAAAGAGTGACGAACGAATATATTGCACGCCTGGCCTGCTTACGCAGAAGTGCCCCCGCGATAGCGACGACCTAAAAACTGAGGCATATTTTTTGCCAAATCGATTCTCATGTACTAATCTGTTAGTGAAGCCCTTCTATATATTATTTCCA
>JBDTWQ010000048.1:0-1987 GCA_040006595.1 Nitrosospira sp. | reverse complement strand
GAGATAAGCTGCCCCCATGGTGGATGCTGGAAAAAGCAAGTAACATACAACGCATTGCCGAGGGATAAGATCGATGTACGCCTCTCTGATGGTTTCAATTCGGCGATACCTTCTTGACGTCAAGGAACAGGGTTTCTTGAAAAAATACGGTATTCGCGGTGTTACGAGACGAGATCGGGATCTTGAGTCCCGGATTTGTGAAGGTGCTCTGAAATGAAAGGCGCTATAGCCATCGCAGCAGGCTTGGGCATTATTATGGGAGCATATGCAATGGAAAAAACTACGACGCCCCTCCAGGCGACGGATTACATCGTTCTGGGCATGGGTTGTTTTTGGGGTGCGGAAAAGCGCATGGGAGAAATTCCCGGGGTCGTCGACGTGGAAAGCGGCTATGCAGGCGGCGATCTTCCCGGCGTCGGCTACCAGGACATTCTGAATCACGAAAGAGCGCTTCATACCGGTAAAACCACAGCACGCAATCATGCGGAAGTGGTCAAGGTGACTTTCAATCCAGCCAAGGTAACGCTGGAAACAGTGTTAGGCAAATTCTGGGAGAGCCATAATCCCACTCAAGGCGACCGCCAGGGGAACGATGTCGGCAGCAATTATCGCAGCGCCATCTATTACCATGACGCGAACCAAGAGACCGCAGGACTGGCAACACAGGCCACTTATCAAAAAACGCTCGATGCTGCGGGTTACGGCAGGATCACCACCGAAATCTTGCCGCTCAAAAATTACATCACCGCCGAGGAATACCACCAGAACTATCTGAAAAAGAACCCCGATGGCTATTGTGGTCTGGGTGGCACCGGAGTGAAATACCCCGATTCGGCCGGGAAAGTTGCACAGGCGGATTTATCCTCCGTAACCGCTGCAACGTCCAGCATCGTGACGCAACCCCTGAAGGGCGGCGATCTGAGCCTTGACCGGCAACTGGTAGCGTTCGAAACCGAGCATTGCGAATTTTGCGAGCGTTTCGAAAAAGACATAGTGAGCCATTGGCAAGCGGAAGTGCCGATTGCCAGGACATTGAATTCAAATTCACCCAACGGCTGGACATTGGAAAAGCCTTTGTTCGCGGCACCCACCATTGTGCTGTTCAAGAATGGCAAGGAGGCTGCCCGTTACACGGGATACAACGGCGAGAAGTCCAATTTCTGGAAATGGCTGGGTTTTCAACTGCTGTCGCCCGAGCAGCAGAAGATCGCGTTCCAGCAAGGCACCGAGCCTCCTTTTACCGCGTCCAATCTGGATGAAAAACGTCCCGGAAGATTTGTCGACCCTGTCACCGGCGCAACGCTCTTTTATAGCAAGACCAAATTTGAAAGCGGAACGGGGTGGCCCAGTTTTTTCGATCCGGTGGAAGGCGCCGTTACCCTGCATGAAGACAACTTGCACGGGATGAGGCGGGTCGAAGTGCGTAGCGCGAGCTCCGGCATTCATCTCGGCCATCTATTCAACGACGGACCACCGCCCAGCCACAAGCGCTATTGCATCAACGGAAACGTCCTGAAATTCGTCGCGGACCGGTAAATCGGCCTCTATACGGTTTCGTAGATAGACTATTACATTAACGGCCGCCATATTGCCGTATAGCGCCGCTAGATCGCATACGCGGCATAAAGTTTTGTTGAATAAGGAGCAGCCCATGACGTCACTCGTCCGCAAGATCATCCTGGCTACCGATTTTTCAGAGGCTTCTCAAGACGCCGTGCGCTATGCCACCTGGATGGCTCAATCGCTCAAAGCAGAACTCAAAATCCTGCATGTGTTTGAGCCGAGCGGCTGGACGGTTCCCTCACCCTACTATTTCACACCGGGATTCGAGCAGTGGGTAGATGCGAGCATTGAAAAAACCCGCCAGAAAGGAAAAGAAGCCCTTGAAGGACTGGCGGAGTCGCTGGACATGCAAGTCGAAACTATTTTTGTTGAAGGACCGACTGGTAAAGAGATTGTCAGAGTAGCGGCCGAACACCATGCCGAT
>JBDTWQ010000047.1:0-3167 GCA_040006595.1 Nitrosospira sp. | reverse complement strand
GTGTATTGCCAATAAAATCTTCTATGGATTTGAACATAGTCAGTTAATTCGTAAAAAATCGTGACGGCTTATCGTACGCGCAGCGAATGTCGAACGTACGTATAAGGAAGTTAAAGAATATAAAGCGATTACGAATAAACGCAGGTCATCCCAAGGGATTATTCAATCATTTCCGCAGGTTATCTGGTATTGTATTTTTTTTCTTCCCTGGGAGCGGGTTTATTTTCCTTCTGAATCGGGGTGGCCCCACCAACGGTAATGTCCTTGCGAAGTCGCTTCATGATGCCCGGCCCGATGCCATTGACCTTCTCCAGATCGTTCGGCGATTTAAATGGGCCATTCTTCTTGCGATAATCGACGATGGCTTTGGCTTTGGCCGGCCCAATTCCCTGAAGGGTCTCAAGCTCGGCCTGAGTTGCAGTATTGATGTTGACAGCAGCGTGGACTACACCGGTAAATGCAAACAGCGCGATAATAAGCAGAAACAGTTTCATATCTCTCCTCGTATGATTACGGTATAGTCAGAGCTAGCCTTTCTGCGCTTACGAGACAAAAAAGTATTCACCTGGAGGTAAAAAAGTTATACCAGCGTTCTTCTTATGCATGGTATACAGTTCAAACGCGGATGGCTCCTGACAAATTACGCCTGATTCAGATCAACACATGCGTACGCATGTTAGTCGGCCAAAGCTGATCGTCGCATCAATCAAAACGGAATATCATCATCCATATCGTCGAATCCGCTGCTGCTCCTGGCAGCGGGCTTGCTGCCAGACGGATTCGGTGCAAAACTGCCCTCCTCCCTCTCTCCCCCCTCGTAACTACCACTTCCCGGTTTGCTGCCCAGCATTTTCATGTCGCTGGCGATGATGTCGGTGGTGTAGCGCTCAAGGCCCGCTTTGTCGGTCCATTTACGGGTTTCCAGCCGTCCCTCGACATATACCGGGCGGCCTTTCTTCAAATATTCACCAGCGATTTCGGCGAGTTTGCGATAAAACGTGACACGATGCCATTCGGTTTTTTCCTGCTTCTCACCATTTTTGTCTTTCCAGGTTTCCGTGGTTGCCAAAGTGATGTTGGTCACCGCGTCACCATTTGGCATGTAACGGGTCTCGGGGTCTTTGCCGAGATTGCCAATGAGTATGACCTTGTTGACTGATGCCATTACGCTTCTCCCCCAAGTAATTGAACAACACTTTTTTCGTCAAAACCTCTCATATCCACTTTCAGGTAAGCCACGCCTTCGCTTGCCAATACCAGCGCCTCATGCACACCGGGTAGTGCTGCCAATTGGCGCGACAGCCCGCTGGCCTTGCCCGTGTCCATTTCCTCCACGTGGTACATTCTGGTACGCACGGCAGCAGGTGCTTTCATGGTGGCTGCAAATATCAACCATAATGTCAGAAGGATGCCGCAAAACGCAAACAGTGCGGAGCTGCCATGATGCTCAAACAAATAGCCGCCAGCGGTTGCGCCGATAAACGCGCCGAGAAATTGGACACTACTATAGACGCCTATGGCCGTGCCCTTCGCGCCGACCGGCGCAATCTTGGAAATGAGTGAGGGCAAGGTTGCTTCCAGCAGATTGAACGCGGTAAAGAATACCAGCAATGCTGCCGCTGTTCCCCACAGGGATTCGAACGTATACGCCAGCAATGCCTGGCTCGCCAGCAGCAGCGCCACCGCAATGACAAAAACCGGTTTGAGTTTTGCTTTCTTTTCCGCATAGATGATTGCCGGAACAATCAGGACCATGGAAAGGACCAATACCGGAAAATATACTTGCCAGTGAGAGTCTGCCGCCAACCCCGCCTTGCGCAACGATAACGGCACGACCAGCCACAGCGCCATCAGCACCGCGTGCAAGGCAAATACGCCGAAATCCAGACGTAGCAGTTCAGGATTATGCAACACATTGCCAAAGCGTCCGGTGGATGCTTCGGTATCGGAATGGAAACGGCTGATTACCGGATCGGGAATGATCTTGTAAACCACTGCCATCGCCAGCAATGCCAGCATGCCGGTCATGGCAAAAATCCCCGGCACGCCAATCAAACGGTTGAGTGCCGGCGCGACAATCAATGAGAGTGCAAAGGTCACACCGATGGTCATGCCAATCGTGGCCATCGCTTTGGTGCGATGCTCTTCGCGCGTAAGGTCGGCGGCAAGCGCCATCACCGCCGCGGAAATTGCCCCTGCACCTTGAATGATGCGCCCAAAAATTACCCAGTAAATATCAGTGGCGGAGGCAGCTATGAAACTGCCTATGGCGAACAGAATCAAACCCATGTAGATAACCGGCTTGCGCCCGATCCGGTCGGACAGCCAACCGAAAGGAATTTGCAGTATCGCCTGAGTGAGCCCATAGGCGCCGAGGGCAATGCCAATCAGAGTATAGTTGCTGCCACCAGGCAGGTGCTCGGCATAAAACGCGAATACGGGCAGAATGATGAACATTCCAAACATGCGCAGCCCGTAGATACCGGCCAGACCGGCGGTAGCGCGCAACTCAATCGGAGACATTTTCTCGGGGGTTGATGAGACGGACATGAATCAGATTGGGAAAATGCGGAGAAGTTGAGTATATTAACAGGTTTGACCGGCACTCAGATAGCCCAAGGTTGTCATGGGTGACCAATGGAAGCAGTCGATGGAACTTATAAAAATTCGCGGTGCACGCACGCACAACCTCAAAAACATCAGTCTTGATTTGCCGCGAAACAAGCTGATCGTTATCACCGGCTTATCCGGCTCCGGCAAGTCCTCGCTCGCGTTCGACACCCTTTATGCGGAAGGTCAGCGGCGCTATGTGGAATCGCTCTCGGCGTATGCGCGGCAATTCCTGCAATTGATGGAAAAACCCGATGTCGATCTGATCGAGGGCCTTTCCCCCGCCATAGCCATAGAGCAAAAGGCAACCTCGCATAATCCGCGTTCCACCGTCGGCACGGTCACTGAAATACACGATTACATGCGCCTGCTATTCGCGCGCGTGGGCGACCCGCAGTGTCCTGACCACGGCATAACGCTCGTAGCACAAAGCGTTTCGCAAATGGTCGATCATGTGCTGAAGCTGCCGCCCGATACCCGGCTGATGATTCTCGCGCCGCTCGTGGTGGGACGCAAAGGCGAGCAGATGGATTTAATCGATGAACTTCGTGCACAAG